>JAZSRN010000017.1:0-8424 GCA_045538535.1 Candidatus Gastranaerophilaceae bacterium
CCCCCCGTAGGCGCAAATGCAGTCATAGCAAGGGTTTCGAGCAATTTCAAACTTTCAAATTCCTCGATTAAATCTATATTCATACTATTCATACTCATATTTTTCATGTTCCCAATATATCAAATTGTTTAACATATTTCAAGCCATTGTTTCAATTACTCATTAAACAAAACTAATGAGCAACATTTTCTAAAGCTTGAATTACAACTGCGTCCCACTTAATTCCAGCTTCGGATTTCATTATTTCCAACGCCTTTTCACTTGGCATAGCCTTTCGATAAGGTCTATCCGAAGTCATCGCCGAATAAGCATCTGCAACCGCAATTATCCTTGAACCAAACGGGATTGACTGACCTTTTAGGCCTTCCGGCGTTCCGGAACCGTCAACTCGTTCTTTTTGATATGTTATGTAAGGTACAACTTCAGACAAGAAGTTAATATTCATCAATAACTGAACGCCCAAATTCGAATGTTCTTGAATTTTTTGCAAATCTTCAGGGCTAAGCTTGCCGTTAGTTGCAAATGTTTTTTCTGAAATTGCTATTTTACCGATATTTTGCAACAAGCCTGCATAATATATCAAATCAGTTGTTTTTTCGTTCAACTTAAGTTCACGACAAATTTTCCTTGCAAGCTCCGCTGTATTCTTGGAATGTGAAACTTTGTATTGGCCTTTAGCATCAACTGCATTAGCAAGATTTTCCACAAAAACCTGTTGGAAATCACATAAATCACCAATCAATGCAGTCAATTCAGCTCTGGAATGTTGAAAAGCATTTGTTTGTGTATGCACATCTTCAAACAAAGCGTTTGCCTCATCAATTCGCCCTTGCAAAGCAATTGATGTACCAAAAAGATTGGCAATACTTTCAACCAACGAAATAAATTCTTCTTGAATTTTGTCATCATATTCCAGCGCGATAATACCTACAACTTGGACATTACTATACATTGGAATTGCAAGAGTATTATTTTCATCGGTAAGTTCTCTTTGTACAAAGGCCTTTGCAATCGCATTTTCATCATCATAATTCATTGCACAAGCTGCACCTTCACTTGAAGAACCAACCAAAATCAAATCGTTTTCGGTGTTATCACTTTTTGTAAACTCATACGAAAGATAAATATGACAAGCTTTAACCTCTACCATTTGCGCAATAGATTTGGCAATTGAGGTGTAAATTGCTTGTTCCTCTTTTGGATTAAAACTCAAAACGCATAAAGTATTATTTAATGAATATATAGAAACAAGTTCTTGAAGTTGTTTTTTAATGCCTTCCTTCTTCTCAATTTCAGATTTGCCAATTTTTTTAGCTAAATCTTCAGAAATAAGATTTTCGGCTATAAAATCCCCTAAGTTTAGGGCGAAAAACTCTTCAAGCGGATCGTCATTTATTAAAAAATCTGATTGGGTAAATAATGAAACTCCGTTTTTCTCTTCTTTTTTCATTAATAAAGTGTCCTTCTATACATGTTTACACCATATATTTCGGCACAAACAGAAAAAACTTTAATCAATTTTGAATAAAATTTACAAAATCTACATCAAATGGAGGATATTATGCAATAAAAACCAAAACTTAATAACCAACAGACCAGAAATATTTAGGGTTAGTTACATTAGTTTTTACATTAGGTGTTGCCATTTCAACTGCTTGAATTTCTATAACTTTTTCAGGTTTTTGCAAAACGTGAAATTCTGTCATTTTACTATCAACATTGTTAAAAGATTTAAGCCTATCTAATTTGTGTTGCAACTCGGCATTTTCATCATTTAGAGTTGTAATTTTGCGGCTCAAAACGTTCAATTCCAATTCGTTTGTCATTGCAAAATAATAACTCACAATAGCACCCAAAATTGCTACCATAAGAACACCACATAATGATTGATTAACTTTTCTGATTGTCATTTCTTTTACCAGATTCTCCTTGTAAAAATAACCTTCGATTAATGAACCGCTCTGAGCTTTAACGGGGTTTTCCGAATAAAACTGCTTCTGCTGTTGATTATCCAAATCTTCTCTTTTTACTTGTGCCGTAATCAATGCTCATTCCCCAACTAAATTATTATTTGTCCCTAATCCCAAAAGATAAAACTACTCTCTATTTTCTAATACACCTTGCAACTCTCAATTTTGCACTTCGTGACGGTGGATTTTGTTTTATCTCTTCTTCACTCGCCATAATCGGTTTTTTATTAACTATCTCCAAAATCGGCGGCGGACAATTGCAAATCATCTGAGTTTTATCGCAATGACACCGCTGCGAGTGATATTTGAACAAGTGTTTCACAAGCCTATCTTCAAGTGAGTGAAAACTTATTACGCTTATTATAGCACCAAATTCTAATAAATCCAACACATCTGCCAAGGTATTTTTTACATTTGTTAACTCTTGATTAACCTCTATTCGTATCGCTTGAAAAACACGTGTGGCCGGATGTATAGAGGATTTGACATGCGGAGTACAATTCACAATCAAATCGGCTAATTCTCCGGTGGTTTCAATAGGCTTGACACAACGTTGTTCCACAATTTTTTTCGCAATTCTTTTCGAAAATCTTTCTTCTCCATATTCCGAAAAAATTCTTATCAATTCATTTTCGCTGTAAGAATTAACAACATCATAAGCAGAAAATTCAGCATCTTGATTAAATCTCATATCTAAAGGTGCATTTTTTGAAAATGAAAAGCCCCGTTCCGCCTTATCAAATTGGTGATATGAAGCACCCAAATCAAACAGCACTCCACCGGTAATTTTTTCTATGCCCAAATCTTTCAACACTGACTTAATATTAGTGTAAGAATTTTTGACAATAGTCAAATTACTGTAATCTTTTAATCGTTCTTTTGACGCATTGATTGCATCTTCATCCACATCAAAAGATATAAGGCGACCGTTAGGCTGAATGCGACTTAATATTAAACCGCTATGACCACCACCGCCAAGAGTACAGTCAACATAGATTTTCCCATCTTGACAATTCAACGCATCAACTGCTTCGTTTTTCATTACTGTATAATGTTTAAAATCTGTCATACGATTAGTATACTACAAGAGAATTAATAATTATAATTTTATTCGGAAATTTTTTCTGAAATATTCAATTTAAACATACAAATTCCACCAACAACAATCAAAATAACCATCAATATGCTTTGATGTAGTGCAGATGCAGCGAGCGCAATTGTTTTGTCAACTCCAAAAATCCCGAGCGCAATGATATAAGCATATTGATATGGCCCCAAAAAGACCGAACTTGAAGGGATAACCGTTGAAAAAGAAGTCAAAGAAGTTACGAACAAACCGGCAGAAATCCCGACACCCAATCCCAAACTGTTCATTGCATAATATGCTATAACGGACTCGATGCCCCAAATTAGCATACTTAAAAATAAAGCTGAAAAAAGACAACTTCCACAAGACAAAACCTCAAAACCTGAAATAAATGATTTTAAATATCCCGCAGATTTTTTGATACCAGACACCAATTTCTCCGTAAAACTTGATTGAAATTTATTCAAAAAGTTAATGGTTTTTTCTGCAACATAATCAATTTTATTATATTTAAAAATCAAATATATCAAAACAAAACCACCGATGAAAATTCCTCCGACAAGCTTGGCTAAACCAATAACAAAATCCGTTTTGCTATACAATAAAAGTGCAGCTAAAAGTATTAAAAATACGGCAATTCCGTCCAGTAAACGTTCCAAAATAACCGAACCAAAAATTTTCATTTTTCTCTCTTGTTTAACTTTTCCAAGATAATAAGCCCGATAAACATCTCCTGCTCGCGCTGGTAAAAAAGTATTCATCATACTGCCAACGGTAAAAACTTGACTCAAATGAAATGAAGAATATCGCTCATCATTAAGCAATAGTGCACGCCACCTTATACCTCTTAAATATAATGTCATCAAATACAACGGAACGATTGTATAAAGAACTTTTGGCCTAAATTGTTTTAACGTCTCAATTAATTCACCAAAATCAACATTATACAAAATAAATATTAACAATATAACCGTTATGGCAATTGCCAGCGATGTTCTCTTTTTCATGTGTCTATTTTAACATATATATTACAAATTAGTAAATACATCAAACTAATCAATATTTACAGGTTCACGCTGAATTTTATCAATCGCTTCGCGCGCAGTAAATACTAAAGCTTCCGGGATATTTTCAATTGTCGTTAACTGTCTCAAGACATCGACAACTCTTTTGAAAGCTCGGACTATATCGCCTTCACCCATATCAATTTGTTCGATTATTGTTTCCCACTCGGCACCTTCAACCCATAATTCAATCAAAGATGAGAAGTACGGATTAATATAACAAGGTGCTTCAACTTGATATTTAGCCTGAATTTTTTCGACTTTTCTACGGATATTTCTAATCAAGTTTAATGTTTTACGTACCGGTTCTGAAAAAGGAATATATGGAACTTCAATTCTTAATTCCTCCGTTGTTAACGCGCACACAACCGCGGCCAACTGCGACGGCGTAAGATTTTCCAACACTCCGGAAAATATAATTTCAGATAAATAAAACTCATTTTCACTTCTTATCTGCGCAGTTGTGACCCCTCTAAATTCCGGATAATCATTTTGCAAATAACCGGAGTCTGTCAAAACTGCTCTATGCGATAAAAACTTGTTCCAAAAAATATCGCGTTGACGTTCGATTTCTTTTTCAAGGCGCGATTGTTTAACCCGAACACGTTCAATAACTTCAATGTTTTTTGAATGTTTTTTATATAATTTGCAATAATCACAAGGCATTTTCTGCATTATATGCAACATTTTTTTATTTTCTTCGCCAAATTTCACCACTTCTGGTGATAGCGGTCTGTTTTTAGCGCGCTCTTGTTTACAAATCTTTTTATAAGTTTGTCTATTCTGAACGTACAAAGCTCGCAATTTGTCATATTCACGCAAATCTTCATCCAAAAGTTTTGACGGACAAACAAAATCTCTTTGCGCCAATTCTTTTTCAAATATTTCTTTTTGTTTCAAAAGTGGAGAAAGCCTTGAACCTGATGAAAAATAACCAAAAGATTTCATAATAAGTTCTTTTGCCTCATCAACGCTGAATCTTTGCAACAAATTCAATACCATCGAATAACTTGGCGAGAACCTACTTTCCAAAGGATTTGCGTCACTCAATACAAGTTCGGCAACTTCTTCAGGCGATTGAAACGGAGTACCCACAACCGTAACATATCCGACCTCATCCATGCCTCTACGACCCGCACGTCCGGACATTTGCAAAAATTCACTTGCCGTAAGCATTCTGTGTCCGCTATCGGTTCTTTTGCTTGTCGAACTGATTACGGTTGAACGCGCGGGCATATTTATTCCCGCGGCAAGAGTTTCCGTCGCAAAAACAACTTTTATCAAACCTTTTTGAAAAAGTTTCTCTATCAAATTTTTCCATCCCGGTAAAAGTCCGGCATGATGCGATGCAACCCCGCAATATAAATATTCTAAATGCTTATTATTATAAAGATGTGGGTTTTCTGCAATATATTCATCAACAAACTGTCTGATTTGTGCTTGTTCTGCACGTGTTACAAGCTCTAACGAAGCACATTTCTCCATTTGTTCATCACATTTTTTTCTGGAAAACGTAAAGTAAATCGCCGGCAACATATCGTTTTGCTGAAGATTTCTAACCACATTTTTAACATAAGTTTTTTGATTTTGTTTTTTTCTTCCAAAGACACGCTTTTCAGGTTTAATTTTTTTATTCAACTGTCCTGAAGGCGTCAACAATGGCAACAATTTATCCGGTTGCGAACTATCAAAATAATAAAATCTTAACGGTACCGGTCTAAAATCAGTATCTACCAATTCAGTTTTTGAATGGACTGTATTTATCCACTGTGTAAGTTCATCAGCATTTGCAACAGTTGCAGAAAGTGCAATTATCTGAATATTTGTCGGGCAATAAATAATGCTTTCTTCCCAAACCGTTCCTCTTTGTTCGTCGTTCATATAATGAACTTCATCCAAAACAACATATTTCACGTCTTTAAGATTATCCGCCACAGCACCAAAATTTGTACCATAAAGCATGTTCCTAAAAACTTCAGTTGTCATAACAACGATTTGCGCCCCTCGATTAAGAGAAGTGTCACCGGTTAGCAGTCCAACTTTATCATAACCATACTTTTCACCAAAATCATAATATTTTTGATTGGATAACGCCTTCAAAGGTGTAGTGTAAAAAATTCTGGTATTATTTTGTAATGCTTGATGTATAGCGTGTTGCGCGATGACGGTTTTACCGGCACCGGTCGGCGCACAAACAACCACGCTTCCGCCCTCATTTATGATTTGGCAAGCATCTTTTTGAAATTCGTCCAATTCGAACGGAAAACCGTACATTATATCTCCTTTTGCTATCCAATTATATTATGCCCTTTAAATAAAATTTTGTAAAATATGTAAATAATATTTAGTAATAGAAAAACAACTTTCTAAACTCTTTTTCCACATGACCATAAGGAATATTATGCTTGTACAAATAATCCATAAATTTTTGGGCATCTTTGACTGAACAAATAAAGAAAAATTCTGAATCAGATTTGCCGTTCACTTTGGCCAAAGTCAACTGAACCGAAAACTCCTTATAATCAACGAAATTAAAGGCCGGAATTTTAAAAAAAGAATTTTTGCAATAATACGGAGAATATTCAGTTATAGCAACTTTTTTTATATCAAACGGCGTAAATTTACGTTTACCAACTTGCAAAGTACCCTCATAATATTTAAATCTAACTTTTTTATTTAGACATAATTCCGCAATTATTGAGAAACTCGGATAAGAAAAATACGCCCACAATCCCCAACGCGCAAAATCGTTGATTAAATCAAGCACATAAAATACAAACCAGTAAAAAAACATTATCAAAAGCCAACTCATAAAAAACTGGCGCGAATAATGCAATCTTATCGGGGTTTCCGAAATCTGCTTTACCGAGTCTTCTTTGCGCAAACGTCTTTCGACATCTATTTCTTGGTTATATTTATCTGTACTTTCTTCAAAATTATACGGCAATCAAACTTCCTCAATAGTAATTATATTGTATCAAAACCTGTATATTTTCTCAAAACTTCAGGTACAACAATTGTTCCGTCTGCTTGTTGGAAATTTTCAATAATTGCCGCAACCGTACGACCCACAGCCAAACCTGAACCATTGATAGTATGTACAAATTGAACTTTGCCGGTTTCTTTGTCACGATATCTGATATTAGCTCTACGAGCTTGGTAATCTCCGAAATTAGAACAACTAGAAATTTCCTTATAAGAATTATAAGAAGGCATCCAAACTTCCAAATCCCAGCATTTGTTAGCTGAAAATCCAATATCACCAGTTGAAAGTGCCACTTTTCTATACGGCAAATCTAACGCTTTTAACATATCTTCAGCATCTTGGGTAAGTTTTTCGTGTTCATCTTTACTTGATTGAGGAGTACAAAGTTTTACCAATTCAACTTTATTAAATTGGTGAACTCTTATAAGCCCTCTTGTATCTTTGCCTGCAGAACCCGCTTCACGTCTAAAACAAGGAGTATATGCCGTCATATATTTAGGCAAATCATCTTCTGATAAAATTTCGCCTGCATAAATGTTAGTCACCGGAACTTCGGCAGTCGGAATTAAATACAAATCTTCATCCACACATTTGTACATATCTTCCTTGAATTTAGGCAATTGACCAGTTCCGGTCATGGTTGCAGCATTAGCCATAAACGGAGGCAAAATCTCTTCATAACCTTGTTTTTCAGTGTGGAAATCAAGGAAAAAGTTTATTACTGCACGCTCTAATCTTGCACCTTTGCCTCTATAAAGTGTAAATCTTGATTGAGAAAGCTTAACCCCACGTTCAAAATCTACTATATTTTTTTCTTCACATAAATCCCAGTGAGGTTTTGGGGTAAATCCAAATTTTGTTGGTTCGCCCCAAGTTGAAATTGTTGGATTATCATCTTCTGATTGTCCAATTGGAGTTGTTTCATCAGGAGTGTTTGGTGTTCTTAATAACAGCTCTCTTTGTCTATTATCTAATTCAACTTGCTTTTCTTCTAGAACTTTTATATCGTCACCTAATTTACGAACCTCTTCTTGAATAGCATCGGTATTTTCGCCATTCTTTTTCATCATACCAATTTTTTGAGATTCGTTTTTACGTTTTGCACGCAATTCATCAGCTTGAGTTTGAACTTTTCTTCTCTCAACGTCAATCTCAAGAATTTCATCAATAGATAATTCTGGATTTCTTCTTTTTAAAAGCTCATTAACTTTTTCTGGATTTTCTCTAATAACTTTTATATCTAACATTTTAAATACCTCTCTTAAACCTTTTCTAATATATTAACATACAATCGCCATAACTATAGAATCGATATCT
>JAZSRN010000092.1:0-18527 GCA_045538535.1 Candidatus Gastranaerophilaceae bacterium
CCCCCGTAGGCGCAAATGCAGTCATAGCAAGGGTTTCGGGCAATTTTGAACCCCCGACTTTTTCAATGAAATCTATGTACAAATTGTTCAAACGCATATTTTTCATGTTCCCAGTATATCAAATTTTTTAACATTTTTCAAGTACTTGCACTAATTCAAATCTTTAAACAAGAAACCCTCAAGAATATCTTGAGGGTTTCGTTTTCATTAAACTAATTTTAGCCTTTTCAAAAATGCAAACTAGAACATCAATCCAGCTTCACGAGCAGCATCAGCCAACGCTTGAATACGTCCGTGATACAAGAATCCGCCTCTATCAAATACTACACATTCAACACCGGCTTTTTTAGCTTTTTGAGCAATAGCTTCACCAACAACTTTTGCAGCTTCAATATTTCCACCGTGTGACAATTTTTCTTTCAAATCTTTGTCATTTGAAGATGCTGAAGCCAAAGTTACGTGGTTTACGTCATCAATCAATTGTGCGTAAATGTGTTTTGTACTTCTATAAACAGCCAATCTTGGGAATTCTGATGTTCCTGACAATTTAACTCTTATAGTTCTATGTCTTTTTTGTACTTTTGGTTTTCTTGCTTCTTGTTTAATCATTTTGGTTTTTCCTTTCCTTAACCCAAACTTGCTTGATACCACTCAAGAGTTTATATGGGCGTTATGTAATTTGTTTTACCTTGTCTCAACTCAAAAGAATAATCACCCTTTAAATTGAGCTTTTAAAATAAGATTTTCTTACGCTCACCTACGCTCGCGAAGAGTTACCTTATTTTTTACCAGCTTTACCGGCTTTACGTCTGATGTATTCGCCTTCGTATCTAATACCTTTTCCTTTGTAAACTTCAGGAGCACGTTTAGATCTGATTAATGCAGCTACATCACCAACAGTTTGTTTGTTTGTACCTTTTACAGAAATTTTTGTGTTTGCTTCTACAGCAATTGTGATACCTGCCGGAGGTGTAACCAAAACTGGGTGTGAATAACCTAACACCAAGTTCAAGTTTGAACCTTCCATGTTTGCACGATAACCAACACCTTGGATTTCCAATTTCTTTTCAAATCCTTTTGATACACCAAACACAGCGTTTGCAATCAATGTTCTTGTCAAACCATGCAACGAACGAGCTTGACGTGAATCATCAATTCTTGTTACGATAAGTTGTCCGCCTTCTAAAGCAACTTTTATTTCAGGACGAACCACTACTGTTTCAGACCCCAAAGGACCTTTTACAGTAATATCGTTTTCTGTAATTGTACATTCCACACCTTGTGGAACTTCAATAGGTAATTTACCAATTCTTGACATTGTTTTTCTCCTTTTTGGTATTAACTAACATTGAGGGAACTATTTAAAATAATCTTTCGGCTATCTTAATCGGGTAATATCTTTTCCCTCGGACTTTTCTACCAATTACGTCCGTAGATATGTTAGCGCAAAAGACTTTTTTTGTCAAAAAAATAGTTAAGGCATGTTAAGCGCCCCAACTTACAAAAAAAATATCACATTCGGGGTAAATGCAATGTGATATTTTTTCGGGGTAAATAGTTTAGTGGGTAAATGTTTTGACTACGCCATATAAGAGATATGTTCTCTATAAACGTTGTCGATTTTTGCGTTTGAATTATTTTTAAATAGTATATTATAAGTCTTGACAAATTTATAACCTAGCGCTGTCAAAGGATT
This sequence comes from Candidatus Gastranaerophilaceae bacterium, assembly GCA_045538535.1. GTDB lineage: Bacteria > Cyanobacteriota > Vampirovibrionia > Gastranaerophilales > Gastranaerophilaceae > RUG14219. The sequence goes on from JAZSRN010000092.1 coordinate 1,697, forward strand.
AGCTTGAACCGCATCTGATTTTTGAGTTAGGTTATAGTCTTTTTGAAAATTAACTTGTGCATTTGGATTTTGTAATGCCAAAATTCCAACACTTGGTTTTATGTTATTTAAATTTCCTTCTCCGAAAGAAATCGGTGTATTTAATTTTACTGAAGTTACTTTAATCATTTTTGCCTCCTTGAGGTTCCCCTCTGGATTAAGTGTTTGTTTAACACTTCTTCTAACACTTTTACTATATTCCATAAAAAATAATTTGTCAAGCCCTTTGTTACAAAAATATTTTTATAGGTAAAAATCCCGTCATAACAAGCTTTACTGATAAAGTGTAAAAAATGCACTTATTCCTTGATTTGCAACCGCTTTGGACTAATATTGATTACTATGATATTAGCAAATTCGCCACGTTACATTTCTTCACAATTCTCTTTTAATATAGTACAGTTGGGTAATTGAAGGCTTTAAGCTTATTTTATTTAATAAAATTAATCTTTTTCATACTTTCAACTATTCTTAATTCCAACGGGAGCATTACGCTCCCTTTTTTTAATTAAAATAAATACGCAGCTAAAAGCGCAAATACGATTAATGGGATGTTATAGTGCAAAAACGTTGGTACACAAGTATCCCAGATATGATTATGTTGCCCATCAGCATTCAAACCGGCAGTAGGACCGAGCGTGGTATCAGATGCCGGCGAACCCGCATCGCCCAAGGCCGCAGCAGCAGACAAGATAATAACTGTCGTTGGTACACTTAATCCAAGTTTTATACACATTGGAACGAACAAAACTGCCAAAATCGGAATAGTACCAAACGATGTCCCAATACCTATTGTAATCAACAATCCTAACAACAACATTAAAGATACTGCTATAAATCTACTATATTCCATTAACGGAGTAATAGACCCAATCAATGTGTCTATACCGCCGGAAGCTTTCAACACCGCTGCAAACCCTGCTGCAACTAACATTACAAAAGCTATATAGCCCATCAATCCAATACCTTCATCCATTAATTTGTCCATATTTTTGGGTTTTACCGCATTAGTAGCAAAAATAATACCCAACCCAACTAATGCCCCTAAAGGCAAAGATTTTGACCACAACTGTATTATCAACGTTGCACCTGCTGCAAGCAAAGTAATATAATGTGTTTTATTCAATTTATCTGTGATATTTTTTGAAGCTTCACTAATCTCAACCGATTGATTTTCCTTATAAATTCTTGGCTTCCTATATGATACAAAAACCGCTATCAAAAAACCTACAGTCATTGCTACACCTAAAAACCAAGTATAGTGCCAAATATCACTTTTTAACACGCTCATTCCATTTTGATTAAGACTATCCGCAATCAAACCTTGAAATATCAATCCAAAACCCGCCGGAATAACTATATAAGGAGTTTTCAAACCATAAGCCAAAGCACACGCTACTGCGCGTCTATCGATTTGTAATTTATTCATAAGAGTCAAAAGCGGGGGAATCAATATCGGAATGAAGGCTATATGCACCGGAATTAAATTTTGAGAAAACATTGCGATGATTGCGATTACAAATATAAGCAATATTGCTCTCGACCGAATAAGCATCGAAATCTTACGCGCCAAAACATCTGCCAAACCGGTATGTGACATCGCTGCAGCAAACATGCCTAAAAGGATATAACTCAAAGCCGTCTCAGAATTTCCACCCATGCCCGAAATAAATGTATTCATAATATTTTCTATAGGCATGCCCGCAAGAACTCCTGCCGAAATTGCTGCTATCATCAAAGCCAATAGAACATTTACTTTTAAAAGACAAAATATACAAAGAATCGCTACCGAAACTACTACAGGATTAAATATTATACTCATTCTAAAATCTCTTTTTCTACTTCAAGTTAAAGAATAGCATAATTATATTTTATAATCCACATTGCATTTTTCGAAAGAACGATTATAATCAATGCGATATAATTGAACATCCTCAGATGCAAGTTTCATAGGGACATTATGTTTGATTATATCATTACCGGCGAGAATTCTGTAGCCTAAATCTATAAAAGCATCGACAAAACTCGAGGTTTCGGCTAAATTCAACTTTTCTGCATTTAAAAGAGCACCTGCAGTTTTAGAAAATACTTCTAAATGTTTATTTTTATTATCTGCAATATCTTCCAATACTTTTGCCGCAACTTCAGGGGACTCAAAATTAGTTGAAAATGCAAATTTTCTATGGAAAGGCAACGCGTTCGGATAAGATTCAAGTTTTATAAACGGCATTTTATTTTCTTTCATCAGCATTAATGAAAAAAGCCTAAGCATGCTACCCAAACCTCTTTTCCTATAATTTTCTTCAACATACATAGTTTGGTCATAAATACCTTCTTTTTCTTTATTGAATACATCATAGGCAATCATACGCCCATTTTCTTCAATAGATAATACTTGGGCATTGTTATAAACTTGGCAATCAACATCCAAATCTTTAATTTTTAATCTTTCGGGATGCAAAATAAAATTATCATCACTAATTTTTGACTGCTTCCATATAGGCGCAATCGACAATTTAACATTTGGGGCTTTCATTTATTATCCTATATTTTGATATGTATATTTATTAAATAAAAGGCGACACCCAGATTCGAACTGGGGGATAAAAGCTTTGCAGGCTTCTGCCTTACCACTTGGCCATGTCGCCTTCTCGCCTATTTATAATACTTTACACAAAAACAAAAGTCAAGTTATACACTTGGCGGGGATTATATTACAATTACAAATAACTAAACTCATAATCCCCGTTTATAAATTTTACTTGTATAAAAAGCGTATCACCTTTGTACACCGCCGGAGGAGGGCTAAATTTTGGCACACTCATAAACATATAATAAACTGTATCGTTCAATGTTTTATTATCAGATTGTCTGACAAAATTACGCTCAGTCAACTTTCCGTTTTTATCAATTTTGAAAGATACAACACAAACACCATCGCCTTGAACCGCACTTACTACAAAACGTGAAAACAATTTTTCTAACAAGGCTTTTTTGTAATTTATAAATATTGGATTATTAACATCGGTAACTTCGGGTTGTAATACAACCGGTTCCGTATTGAAATTTTTGTCTGCAACTTGCATAGGTTGACCTATCGTCAATTCAGATTTCGCGATAACATTTTCTTGGTTTTTTGTTTCTTTGTTTTTGGGTAAAACCTGCTGGGTTACGGTTTTTGATTTTGTTTTCGGTTTTGGAACCTCTTTTTTAACATCAGCTTTAGGTTTAGAAACCGGTTTCAATATTTTTTGAACAAAATTAACCTTATCCTCTGTTTTATCAATAGTTGTAGAAATTTTTTCTTGTTTGTTTACCTTTTGAATAGGTGTGTTATCCCATAATTTGTCAATAGAAGGGATGTTCGGATTTTTGGGTAAAACATTTTCGTTTTGAATTTCTGTCTTGTTAATACTCTTTGGGGTACCTACAAAAAATATAACACATATAGCCAGTAACAAACATGTCGCAAAAATACACCACGAAACTAATTGGCCGGCATTAGGAGCACTAAAAACCCGACTTGTATGTTTTTCTTGAACTACATCCACAATTTCAAAAGTATTGTTCCCGCATTCACAATACTCAACCGCATTTTTATATTCTGTTCCGCAATCAACACACTTATACATCTTAAAATTATATTAGCATAAATTCTTTAATTTTCAAAAACAAAAAATAAACCCCACACAAAAATAACGGAACCAAAATCATTATAGATACAATCGCTGTTTGTCGAATAATATCAAAATCCTTTGCGCAAAGTTGGTATTTTTTATACAACCTAAATTCAACAAACAATGCAAATATTGAAAATACCCAAATCAAAACCATCACTATTTTTTAACCCTTTCAATGATAATTTTTTGTATAATTAATGTTTGATGCATTTTAGGATTTTTAAAAATCACCAAAACAGTAGCTAACATAAAAAGTATTGCACCTATAATCAAATAAATCCACAAATTTTTCATTTCCATATTATCTTATCCTTTCATAGTCAGAATAATCATCCGGTGATGCAAATCTATCAGATGTTGAAATTATAAATGAACCGGCAACAACGGTAGAAGTTCTTTGAGTTCCTTGTGGGAATTTTAATATCGGTTGATGTTGCAAAGCTGCCAACGCCGGTTTAACGTTACGTTTTGCCATAGCCGTATAATTAGGATTTGTAGACCAAGCATTAATATTTGATATATTCCCATATTTATCAACAACACACGAAAACATAAACACAGTACCTAATGGGGCAACAACATGCGAATCAGCCATTACTCTATTTTGAAGATTTGCACGCCACTTGTTCCAAGCTATAATTTCTTCTTGTTCTGTCAAAGTTTTTGTTTGCTGAGGAACAATTTCGATATTTTTATTAGATGTTAAAACATTAAAAACCGTTTTAATTTCATCAAGCGACAAATCTTTATTTGGATTTTTGGTACTTTCATCCATAATTCTCTCGAATTTTCGCAACTCTTCTTCTTCTTTAGACAAATTTACCTCTGCTTGTTTAGGCATTTTTTCAGCTTCGGTAACTGTATTCATAACCCTTTTAACAACATCGGGTTGCTCCACTTTGATATCTTTCTTTTTAGTTGGAGCAGGGTTTTCGTCGAAAATCCAATTTGATTGCTGCTGCACCTTTGCTTGGTTTGAAACTTGTATATTTTTAACTTTTGTTGATGAATTTTGATTTGGTGCAACGACAACCTTTTTGACCTCTTTCACTTCAGGTGTTGCAACTTGCGTGACGACTTGTTGAATAGTTTTTTTATCTTTTTCAGTACTTAAATCAGCCTTTTTAACATCTTCAATATTGAAATTCAAATTTTCCACACTTAAAGGCTTATGCATAACCGGTTTGATACTTATCGTAACCAATGTCGCAATAACAAATAAAGTTATGTATGCAATCTTTAAAAATGTCATAATTAATCTTTATCCAACTTTGCAATTAGTTCATCACACGCATAAATATCAAATTTTGTCTGACTTAACATAAATGTTTCTGCAATCAACAATGCGGTAGGAACAAGCGCAGCTATAAAACTTAAAAACAACCCTTGTAAATCTCCACCAATCTCAGTTGCAAAATATGAAATGTTCATCGAAAATTCAATAAGAATAATCGAACACGCGATTATCAAAGAACGTTTACGTTCTTTTTCAAGTTTGCGCACACCTTCAAGCCCATAGATAGTGACACCATGTTGTATATAATCGCTAAAACCATCTTGCTTAATGACTTGTGAACCTTGAATTTTTTTCGAAGCTAAAAACGCATTCACAAAAGAGAAAAATGCAAAAATAATCAAAAATGTTGCTAACACTAAAAATACAGGACTAATTCTCAAGCCCGAAATTCTTAGCCAACCGGCAGCTTCAGGAAAACACATTGCCAAGGTATTAGAAACACCATAAGCCAAAAATGGAGCAGTCAAAATACCTATACAAATTTCTCCGATAGATTTTAATTGCAAATTAAACATTTTATCTTTTATATATTTAATTTTTGTATTACTCAAACTGTTTACATACCTATCAATCCAAAGTCTGTAAGCCTTAATAATACCTTCAAAATCTTCTCTGTATTCATAACGATTGAGCGCAATAGACCACTCGACATCATTACATTTGAAATATCCGCAACTGATTGCCAAAATTGCCATAATGCCGGTAAAGAAGAATGAAATGAATATTGCAAAAGTCATAAAATCGTTCAAATTCATATAATAAACAAGGTTTACAATATATATCCCCAACACAAAAATCAAAGAAAAAGTGAGCATAAAAACTTGTCCAAGTTTACTCGTTTTAGACATTTCCTTTTGAATATTACTTTGCAAATATAAAAACACACCTTGTTTTAAAAGCAAACAAATACCATAAATCAAAACGGAATAAACACCCCAAACTTTGATGTTAGTCGGAAGATGCATATAATTTGCAGATTCTTCGATTGATAATCCCATTAAATAATTTGAAACACCAAAAGCACAAACTACTGCACTAAAAAACATTGCTATATGCAAAAACAATGAAGTTCTGGCATTACTTTGCAACTTATTTTTATAATCCGTTATAGTAAATCCGACTTGTTTAATTATGGAAACACGTTCTTTTTCGATATCGGTTTTCTGTTTGTCCAATTTTATTTTCATAACCGTATTGACATCTTTGCCATACAAATCTTTCATATCGCTTTCTGTCAAATCTTCTTGTGCAATTGCAGTAACGGTTTTTTCAACCAATATAGGTTCTTCTTTTACAATCTTTATTCCAACAAATTCATCACTATCTGCAATCATCAATTTGCAAACACTGCCTACAGAAATCTTTTTGATAGGAGTCCCTTTAAAAAGAACTTTTTCACTTTGAAAATTATTTATAACATTACATTTTCCGCTTGGCGCATCATATTGGATTGATAATAACAAATCAAAACCCAAATCCAAAACTACGTCACAATTCGGACTTGTACCGACATTTATAATATCTTGCCCGGAAAAAGTTTTTTCTTGATTTTTTGTAGTAATAACTATTGCCATAATTTTATTTCCTTTATAAGTTTATCTTCCAAGTGCATTCAAAAAACTTCTGATTGCTTTATCTGTATTTTGTTCCGGCGCAACTATCAATTTTGATTCACCTAAAACCGGATTCAATTTTTCTTTCACCATGTCCAACTTTTCAGGATGAGCTTCCAAAAACATCATAGCCAACTCAGGCGCATGCTCCTGAACATTAGAGATATTTTTAGGTAAAACATCCCAATTAATTTGTTTTTCTGTACTACCTTCATTTTCCAAATCGCCAATCACAACGACTGCCGGATTATAACCTTCTTTCTTCATTGATAGCGCATAAGAAAAAGCCTTTTTCAATCCGACACCATAAGCCGTTCCATAATCATCCTTGTCATATTTAGTAAAAGCATCCATCGCTTTTGTAATTCCGGAACCGTTCATTGGCGAACCTTCATAAATAAGATAAGCATCTTCTGAAACTCTAAAAATTTTGATTTTGTCTTCAGGATCTAAAAGGTTACAAATTTGACGCAAAAGTTTCTTTTGTTCAGGTAATCTTTTTTGATTTGACGCAGAAGAATCAACAATAAACATAACTGCAGCCGGATGAAATTCATCTATTTTAATATTTTTCAACGCAACCCACAAAAGTTTACCTACAATTGCTAATGCGAGAATAATTATGCCTACTGTAATTAATCGTTTATCTAATTGCATACGTTACCACCTTCTTTTAATCGCAATATACCATATTAAAGGGCTAATATCAATAATATGGAGAAACATTAATAGGATTTGTTAACTTCAATTTTATAACAGATCCCTCAGGAATGCGTACATCTTCACCTTTCTGAACAGCACCTCTTATACCGCCGGACGCACCGCCTAAGCCACCACCAACGGCAATTGCTCGGACAAAATCTTCGCTACTTTGCGCACCGGTCAACAAATAAGACAACAGCCCCCCAACAATTCCAACTCCTATACCCACTGCAACATCTCGGGTCATTCTTTTTGCTCTTGAAGACTTCGCTTTCACGATTATTTTTTGAGTCGAAATATTAATCGGACTGCCGTTTGGAGGAAGTATTTTATTGAAAGAAAGCTCAATGTCTCCGTTCCCGTAAGCATATCCTGCAGATTTTGCATCCAAAACCGAACCATAAACCATACTGCCGGTAGGCGCCACAACTTTGCCGTTATAAATAAAATCAGTCGGCAAAACAGTAACTAAACTATCGCCTTCTTCTAACGAACCGGAGCTAATCGCCGATTCAAATTTCACATCAAATGTCGTCCCGGTCGGCACAAATACCACCGCACCCGACAAAGCTTTTTCTTCCAAATATGGATTGCCGATGCTACCTTCCGTATAAAAATCATCAATTGGTTCAAACAAGGGTGTTTGCCTTTGTGGAAGTTTTTTGAGTTGTTGTTCGGTCAACGCCTCGAGTTCATCTACCGTCGGAGTTTCCTTAACTTGAGACGGAAAAGTTAAATTTTCGTATTTATTTTTGTCATAAGTTTGGTTAGAATTTACATTATACAGTTGCTGATTATCAAATTGTATTTGCGCTTCATCCGAAAAATCATACTTTGTGTAATCAAAATCAGCGGCCAAAACCGGCGCAATAACAAGCACAAACACAAAATATATTGATAATATTCTTTTTAAAATCTTTTTCATAATTTCCTTAAAAAGGTTTTGTAATTTTTTAATATTATAATCTGAGACTTTACATATTGCAATAAATATTTTTAATTGCTAAGATAATGATACATAATTTAATTTTGGAGAGAAGTATGATTTTAAAAATTTTAGAAACATTAGCAGTTTTAGTCGGAGCATATTTAATCGGCTCAATCCCAACGGGTTATATCATTGTAAAGGCATTTAAAAACGAAGACATCCGTACAATAGGTTCAGGTTCAACCGGTGCAACAAATGTAAAGAGAGTTATGGGTAAAAAATGGTTTTTCATAACTTTACTTCTTGACGCTTTGAAAGGTGCATTACCGGTAATTTTGGCAAAAACATTTACAACTTCGTTTGCAGCAATAGGATTGTTACCTGTCTTGGCCTCAGTTGCCGTTATATTAGGTCATAGCAAATCAATTTTCCTAAACTTTACCGGCGGGAAATCAGTTGCTTCCGGTGTCGGCACAATTTTGGCATTGAATTGGCAAGTCGGCCTAATCATCGCTGCAATATGGGCAACAATAACATATATCTCCAGATATGTATCATTAGGTTCAATAATTGCACTATGGTGCTCACCGTTTTTGATGTTTTTCTTCCACGCTCCAATTATGTATATAGGTTATTGTATGCTTGGCGCATATTATATTACACACCTTCATAAAGAAAACATCAAAAGGCTGATGAAAGGTGAAGAGAACAAAGTTAGATAACAATCTTTAACTTAATCAATTTTTTGTCTTAAACATTTGCGTTTAAGATATGTTCTGTATGCTTTAAAAACTTTTTTAACTACCCATTTCTGACTTAGCAGAGGATATAGATTTTGACGTTTTGCCTCACGCTCTAAATCTAAAATGGAATTTTGTTTTTTATCATTTTCAGATAAAAAATTATTATATTTACCTTTCATGTGACTTGCACATTTATAATTAAAAACTATCTGTAACACTGAAAAATCGTTGCTCAACTTTATTTTGTCAAAGAAAAATTTATCCCAATTAACTATTTGTTCAAGAGTAGGGCAATTAGTAGGAGTCCAAGTATCTTGACCTGAATGCCTACGGACATAAAACACTTTATTATCATCTAACAGAATAGAAGTTCCGCAACCTGCGACTTTTACCATTAACGGCCAATCATTAAATTTATTAAACTTTTCATATTCAAGCGGAATTTTCTTAAAATCAGCAGTTCGATATATTGTAGTTGCGTACGCAATATATTCAACAATATACATGTGTTGCGCAAAATCACTTTGTTTTTCGAATACAAAATGCTTTTGAGATAATTTCGGCACAAACGCAGGAACATCGTCATCAAAAAATTCAGTAAATCTCGTTGTTATCATCGAAACATCTTTATATTTATTCAAAAGTTTCAAAACCAAATCAATATACTGTGGATGCAAAATATCATCATCGTGAAAAAGCATACAATATTTTCTTGATGCAATTTCTTTGGCTTTATTGTAATTACCAAGAAATCCAAAAGTTTTGATATACTTAACACCTTCATTCTCAAAACTTTTGACAACTTCTTCCGTATTATCGGTACTTTCATTATCAAAAACAGTTATAGAATTAATTTTTACCGTTTGATTAAGCAAACATCTTATACTTTCGTATAAGTAACGGGCGCGGTTATGCGTCATTATAAATACATCGATATCATCAACAGTATACATAACACCTCGGGTAAAATTATAACAAATTCGCTTGATACTCTTCTCTATCTAAAAATGGAAACATATCTTCAAGACTCGGAGATACCATCGTACCATCAGGAAGCTTTTTGGCCGAAAGTTTTGGCAAAAACGCATACTCTCTTTCTGTCATAACTTCACATATCACCGGTTCACGCATTTTTAAAACTTCACTTAATTCTTCACTCATTGTTTTTGGGTTAGAAACTCGCACAGCTTTCAAACCAAAACCTTGCGCCAGCTTACAAAAATCAGGGATACTCACACCGCTATCATCACCGGAACCCGTCATGTGTCCATTGAAGAAGTTACGTTGAGTTTGTCTGATAGATGAATACCCATTATTATTAATAACAAAAATCTTCAACGGAATTTTGTTATAAACAACAGTCTGTAATTCTTGAATATTCATCATTATTGAACCGTCACCGGTCAAACAAATAACATTACGTCCTTCGGATTCATAATGAGCACCTATCGCAGCCGGCAAATCATAACCCATAGAAGCATCACCCGAATTCCAAAAAACTCGTTGCCCTTCTTTTATTACAAAAGTTTGATGGGTACATACACAAGCCGAACCATTTCCGGCAACCAAAATGTCACCTTCTGACATAACTTCTGACAACGTATGAATAAAATCATAAACATTAATTACATCTTCTTTAGATTGGTATTCTGCAACGTTTTCAAAATCATATTTTGCCAACAAACCTTTTGAAAACGCCAACCAATCAGCCAATCTTGGAGATTCGGTTATCAATTCCGCTTGACGTTCCAACATTGCCGGCAAGAAATCTTTTAAATCAGCATTGATTTTTAAATCCGGAACCACCGTAGGCTTATCAAGTTCTGCATTATCAATATCAACAACAATTTTAAAAGCATTTTTTGCAAAATTTTCCCAATTATAACTTGCTTGTCTAATATTATTTCTTGTTCCTAAAAACAATACCACATCAGCATTTTGTAATGTAAAATTACCTGCACGTTGCCCAACGGTACCGATTCTTCCGCAAAAATTTTTGTGCTCAGTCGGCAATAAATCAATTCCATTAAAAGTAGTCACAACCGGAATGTTATAAAACTTTATTAATTTATGGAACGTTTCTTCTTGTTTTGACAAATGAATGCCGTTACCGGCAACAATCAGTGGTCTTTCTGCCGACTTTAACTTTGCAATAACTTCATCTATCTTTAAATCATATTTTAAAGCTTCCGGTTGCGTAAATTCTTCCAGTTCACTTTCCTCAATCATCGCCCCTTGAATATTCATCGGGATATCCAACCATACCGGCCCCATTCTGCCGGTCGTTGCCTCGTATATAGCTCTATCAATATGATATTTTATTTCATTAGGTTCAGTTACCATTTTTGCATATTTAACCAATGGTTTTACGCAAGAAATAATATCAACTTCTTGATCTCCAAGCTGACGGAGCGGAATATCGGGACAAGACGCCATAGTAGTCGTAAACTTAACTTGACCGGAAATATACAAAACCGGAACTGAATCAGTCCACTGTCCAAAAACACCATTCAAACAATTCAACCCGCCCGGCCCTGTCGTAACGTTTACTACTGCAAGCTTCTGGTTAATTCTTGCGTAACCTTCAGCAGCTATCGAACAAGCTTGTTCATGATGATTTGCCGTATATTTAATTTCTCTGCCTAAACTATCATTAAGGTGCATTGCACCTCCGCCTGACACCATAAAGAAATGTTCAACATTATGTTCTTTTAAACGTTTTGCGACATAGTCTGACAATTTAATTTTAGACATTTTTTCAATTCCTCAACTGAATTCACTGTACAAGTCGAATTTTGGATTAACTGAGTCTTATCATCACCATAACCCCACAACACCCCGATACCGACAACACCTGCGTCTTTAGCGGCTTTGACATCAGAGGCCGCATCACCTATCATAACAGTTTCTGATTTTTCCAAATGATATTTTTCAACTATATCTAAAATCATTTGTGCCTTTGTTATAGGTGTTGTAAACTTATCTATCGTATAGATATCATCAAACATATTCAATTTAAATTGTTCAACGATTCGCATCGTAGGTTTAGTTGGTTTAAAAGTTGCCATAAAAACTCTACCGTAACTTTTTAACTCAGCTAAAAGTTCAACAATTCCTTGATAAAAGGTACTAATATCATTTTCATCATAGTCATAAATTCTTCTAAAATTAGCCATTACCGTTTCGAGATTTTTCTCATCGATATTCGGTGCAATATTTTGGATAATTTCTTTCAACGGCGGCCCGATAATATTCGAAGTCAAACGAGTTTCATCAATCGGGAAACCAGCCTCATCAAAAGCTTGTCTAAAACATTTCAGAACTTCTTGAGATGAATTTATAATCGTACCGTCTAAATCAAAGATAAAATTACGCATATACTCCGCCTGCTTCTTCAATCAATTTTTTGTATCTTGCTTCAAGCATTGTAATTCTTTGCGCGTCTTCATTATGAATCATTCCGTAGAAATCACGCTTATTTTTAATCCACATCAATTCAAAACCTACGGCTTTCAAAATACCTTTATCCGCATTAGGGTCTTTCAAAGCCTTTGCAGAATCAAAAATAATTTTTCTTGTTTCAAATCTTGAAAGATAAGGTAATTTAGAGAAGAACGGCAATGAATGCGCAGAAACACCTCCGCCGATAACCATATCTTTATTTACTCTCATCATTTTTGACGAAATCTGATTTGCAATATTAAAAATAGACTCCGAGTTAATATCTTCTCTGGTCAAGCCCATAGAACCTGTCATGTCAACACGTCCAAGAACAACACCGGCAACATCTGCAAAATTTTCTGATGAAATCATATCGTCAAGATTGTTAAAACCGGTTATAGTTTCAACGTTAATCAAAAATTTAACTTCTTTTCTTTCTTCTTCTGGGAAAACAAGTTTAGTCGCTTGAACATATTTTTTCATTGCGTAAGGAGTTTCAATCATCGGCGCAACAATAGCATTTACCCCGATTGTTCTTGCATCATACATATCCTTAATAGCTTCACAACCACCAATTTTTATAGTCAAATCAAGACCGGCTTTTGTAATAACTTCTTTCAATCTCAAAGCTTCTTCCAATCTGGTGCCTTCGGCTTCAAACTCTGCCTTAATGCCTATTACGTGGTGATTTTCTCTCAAATCAGTCAATGTATCAACCATCTTTTTTTCAAGATTATTCATTTGTTATCCCTTTCTTTCTTATTATATTCGTATAATTTTTTTAGCCCAACTTCAATCGGAGTAAACTCTAAACCCTTAAAATTACTTTTGAGTCTTGAATTATCACCGGAATACTCGTTATTCATTGTGCTATTGAGAATTTTAACCTCAACTTCACGCTCTCCAAAACCTTTGACAATATTAGCTATTTCCAATAAACTTATACTTTCGTTAGGTGTTATGTTCATTATATTACTATCAAAATCATTTGTCACAAAATACTCAACAATTCTTTGCATATCTTCAACAAACAAATAATCAAATTTAACATTTTGATTGATAATAATATTTTCACCATTCAGCACTTGGTTAATTGCATAACTAGGGAATCGACTGTCTTTTTCGCCATAACCATAACAAGCAAAGATATTAAGACAAAGAACATCTTTTCTGTCTTTAATCTTTTGAGCAATAAGCATTTTGGATTTTCCGTACAAATCTTGCGGCACAACATCGCCGATAGTATCTTCCTTAACTTTACACAAAGGTCTTGACTTGTCATACATCGCACCCGAACCAAAAAGGATAACTTTTGCACTAGGTCGTTTTGCTTCTAAAATATTTTCAACCATTGCGAGATTATCTTCAATGGTTGTATCTTTATCATCAATGCCTCTTGCACCACCCGTTGAACCACAATGAATAATCACATCAATATTATTTGCTTGAAAATATTTTTGAACCGCATCCTTATCCGTCAAATCCAACTCAAAACTTCTTGGCGTAAGCAAATCATACTTATCACCAAGATATTTTTTAAGATTTTTGCCGATAAACCCACCCGAACCGGTTAGCAAAAGTTTCATCTACAATGCCACTCCTACTTTTTCTGCCACCATAGCGTGAATAGTATCAGAAATTCTGCAAATTTCTTCTTCGCCTAAAGCAGGGAACGTACCAACCCAGAAGGTGTTATTCATAATAAAATCAGTTTTTGGCAATAGGGCATAGTGCTCTTCTGTCAAATCTTTAGAATTGATTAACGTTGAGTTACCGATTCTAAAATCAATATCATTATCGACTATCATCGGCTGTCTCAAAATATTACCGGCAAACAATTGACGAGTTCCGACACCGTTGCTTTCCAAATATTCGACCATTTCTTGTTTTGTAAATGGCGCATTTTCTTTTACAGAAATCAAATACCCAAACCAAGAAGGTTTTACACCCTCGTTAATTTTTGGCAAAATCAAATATTCTGTCAAATCTTGCAATTTTTCAGTCAAAAGTTCTGCATTTCTTCTTCTGATTGCCAAAAAGCTATCAAGTTTTTCGATTTGTGAACAACCCAACGCAGCTTGCCAATCCGTAATTTTTAAATTAAATCCGATATGCGAATAAGTGTATTTGTGATCATAACCATACGGCAAATTGCCTAATTGTTGAGTAAATCTTTTACCACAAACCCCATCTTTACCTGGAGGGCAACAACAATCTCTACCCCAATCTCTAAAGGACATAATTATTTTATATAATTTAGGGTCATTAGTAACTACCGCACCACCTTCACCCATAGTCAAATGGTGTGCAGGATAAAAACTAAATGTTCCAATATGGCCAATAGTACCGATTTTTTTGCCTTTATATTCGCCGCCCAAAGCGTCACAACTATCTTCAATAACCCAAAGATTATATTTTTCAGCCAAAGCCATAATTTTGTCCAAATCATAACTATTACCTAATGTATGCGCCAAAAAAATTGCCTTTGTTTTAGGTGTAATAGCTTCCTCAATTTTGTCGGCATCAATATTATACGTTCCGATTTCACAATCAACGAATACCGGCACCATACCTTGTTGCAAAATTGGGTTTATAGTAGTTGGGAAACCTGCTGCAACCGAAATTACTTCATCACCTTTTTTCAAAGCTCTTTCGCCTAATTTATGCGAAGTCAAAGCTGAAAAGGCAAGCAAATTTGCACTAGAACCGGAATTTGTAGAAAGTGCATATTTCACACCCAAGTATTGAGCAAATTTCTTTTCAAAATCTTGATTAAATCTTCCCGCAGTAAGCCACATATCAAGAGATGCATCAATCATGTTGAGCAATTCTTCTTCCCCAAGCAACTTTCCTGATGGCGGAATATAATCAAAAACTCTTTTTTTACCATACACTTCTTTATAATATTCTTTCGCAGCTTCTTTTACTTTGTTTCGTAATTCTAGTTCCATTTCACAAGCCCTCCTAATAGCGAATTATAACACGAATATACTAAAGTATAAGCTAATTTTAAAAAAAGTTAAAAGAAATTAAAAAGCACAAATTAGGATAAAACAATACAAGAGTACATTTATACATACCCTTGTATCATAGATTTAGTAGAATAAAATTTTATTTTACCAAGGATAACCTTCCGGGATTTCCCAATTATTGATATAAATTGCGGCTCCACAAAGTCGACCATTACCATTTTTTGTACAAGACGTTTTGTTTTTATTGTTGCTCGGACCTGATACAAGAACAAAATTCGGATTTAAATAATCTTGTACCGAACTACCGTATCCAATCCCTTCAAAAGATAATCCTCTAGGTTCAACACAAACTTTTTCATTTATTAACTCATTATTTTCATCAACATCGCCACAAGCATAACTTCCTATATTGTTAGAAAAACGCAATGTAAATATATCTCGCCCAACTTTATTAGGTTTTTTAAATCCATTAATATCAACAAAAAAGAGTGCATGAGGCAAATAACTATCACCACCAGCCCAAGCTTCAACTGTTGTACCATCTTTTAGTATAAAACCTACATGTTTTTCACCATAAATACCCGTATTGACAGTGCCATTTAACAAAGTTGAATTCTCCGCAAAGCATTCTTTAGTTGTAGATGGAATACAAGTTTTCACGACACTTAAATAAGGAAACACATACGTATTCATAAAATACTGAGAACGCGCACCAGCGTCTGTTGGTATATGTTCCCATTCCCAATCACCATAATCACCATGGTCTACTTTTGCCATTTCAAAAGCATTGGCAAAAGTTGTGTATACTCTTTTAAGCTTCGTTACGGTTTGCTTTTTCTGATAATCCGCAATCAAATTCGGCAAAGTCAACACCGCTACTACCCCGACGATTGCTAAAGTAATCAATACTTCTGCTAAAGTAAAACCGCATTTTCGGTAGGGCGCCGTGTGAGCGAAGCGAACGCAGCCCGTGAGGTGGCGGGCGGACGTTACTCCGCCGCCATCCCGAATAATGCGGGACGCGATGTCTGAATTTGAATTGTTGTAATTTTTCTTCATAGTGTTTTTACCTTTCTTTGTTTATTTATTTGTACTACTACTATTCTTTACTTGTCATCGCGGATTTATTCCGCGATCTCTTTACACCGATGTCGGCAACTTGAGATTCTGAAACAAGTTCAGAATGACAGAGGAGTGTTCCTCCCCAAACGGACTCTGTCGATACCGGATCTCCCCCCTATGGGGGGAGCGGATTTGCGGACGGACGGAGTGAAACAAGTCCGGATAGCGAGGGAATTGAGCTTGCTGTGGCTTTGCCACATATGCGAAACTTCCCGAGCGCGGAGCAAATCCAAGACAGCTAAGTAGGGGGCAAAAATCCCGCCATCTTTATTAGGACTTCCACGCCCAAAATTT
>JAZSRN010000080.1:0-8239 GCA_045538535.1 Candidatus Gastranaerophilaceae bacterium
AATTAATTTTGACCGTACCCCACCTAACCTCCCCGTCTGGGGAGGAATGCTTAACGATACTTATTCTCTTCCAGACGGGGGAGCGAATTTGCGGAGGAACGCATGACGTTACCTTCCCCGCACCCGTTGGCGAGGGGAAGGGTATTTACAAAAACTTAATTTCGCCATTTTCAATATTATAAATTTTCACTTTTTGCAAAAATGTTTCATCAAACAACAACGTATCTACTGATGTTATAACCGTTTGGATTTCTGATTTTATCGATTGCAAAAGATAGTTTTGACGCAAATCATCGAGTTCCGCCAAAACATCATCCAAAAGTAATACCGGTTCTTCACCGGTTTTTGCGGTAATTATATCTAATTCCGAAAGTTTCAAGGCCAAAACAATCGTTCTTTGCTGACCTTGGGAAGCAAATTTTGTCGCATCATTACCGTTTATACGGAATATTACATCATCTCTATGAGGGCCAATGCAACACTGACCACGACGAATTTCCTCATTTTTTCTTTCGTCCAATGCCATACGGAATTTTTGTACAATTTCTTCCACTTCAATTTCATTTTCCAAAAAAGAACAATCGTATTTTATATCCAAAATTTCGGTTTCGCTAATGTTTGAATGTTTTATCTTCGCAATTTGTTCTATCTCTTGCAAATATTTTTTGCGTAAGAAAATTATATTTGCCCCAGTGATTGCTAACTGTTCGTTATAAACTTCCAAAAGTGTCTCGTCAATTTGTCCATAATTATCTTTTAGAAAATTATTTTTTTGGATACGTATTTTGTCATATTTTGAAAGTCTGTCATCATAAGCCGGATAAACTTGCGAAATTGCATTGTCCAACCAATCTCTTCTGTCTGAAGGGTTACCTCTCAACAAGGCTAAATCCGAGGTAGAAAACAAAACGGTTTTTAAAACTGATTTAAAATCTTTCGGACGGGATTTGACTTTATTTATCTTTATTTCGCGTTGTTTTTCACGAGAATAAGAACAATCAAGTTCTATTTCTGTATTTGATTTTATAATGCTTGAATTTAGTTCAAATTTTTCGGCTTCAAAATTTATTAATTCAACATTGTTTGACGTTCTCGGACTTTTTAACATCGACAAAAAGTAAATACTTTCAAGGATATTGGTTTTGCCTTGCGCATTTTTCCCAATAATAAGAATTTTGTCAGACTGCATATCGAGTTCTATGCAATGACAATTTCTATAATCAATAAGTTTTAAATTCTCGAGTCTCATCAATTTATTCCGATACGAAAGTTTTAAAAAGTTTATTAATCATCGTTCAAACTTAATACCGCCATAAACGCTTCTTGAGGAACTTCTACCCGACCAACAGATTTCATACGTTTTTTACCTTTTTTCTGTTTTTCCAAAAGTTTACGTTTACGCGAAATATCACCACCATAACATTTGTCCAAAACGTCTTTGCGCATAGCTTTAATATTTGTTCGGGCAATTACGCGACCACCGATAGCAGCTTGAACCGGAACTTCAAACAATTGACGCGGAATAATATCTTTTAACTTTGACGTCAATTTTTGACCGATATGGAACGCGCTATCCTCGTGACAAATTACAGAAAGTGCATCAACAATTTCGCCGGCAAGCATAACATCTAATTTTACAAGTTTTGAACGTTTATAATCTTTAAACTCATAATCCATACTTGCATAACCTTTTGTACGCGATTTTAGTTGGTCATAAAAATCTGTAATAACTTCACTCAACGGAATTTCATACTCAAGATTTACACGCGTTTTGTCAAGGTAACACATATTGATAAAAATTCCGCGTTTTTCTTGTGAAAGTTCCATTAGCGTGCCGACATAATCGTTCGGAGTGATTATTTGAACTTTTACATAAGGTTCTTCAATATAATCTCTCAATTGGGCCGGCGGAAGATTTGCGGGGTTGTCGATTTCAACCATTTCACCATTTGTTTTATAAACCTTATAAATTACGGAAGGTGCCGTCGTTACAAGCGAAAGATTGTATTCTCTCTCCAATCTTTCTTGAGCTATCTCCATGTGTAACATTCCCAAAAATCCGCATCTGAAACCAAAACCAAGCGCAGTAGAAGTTTCCGGCTCAAAAGTTATACTACTGTCATTGAGTTTTAGTTTTTCTAATGCCTCTTTTAAATCAGCATAATCTTCATTATCGACCGGATACATACCGGAAAAAACCATCGGCAATGCTTCTTTATAACCTGCTAGAGGTTCTTTGGCGGGATTGTCAACATTGGTAATTGTATCACCGACAAATCTTGTCAATTCTTTAATACTTCCGGCAAAATAACCTACATCACCGCATCTTAATTCTTTCACCGGATGTCTATTTGGTGTTTGATAACCTAATTCCACAACCTCATATTCTTTGCCCGAAGCCATAAATCGAACTTTATCACCCAGCTTAATTGAACCGTCCACAACTTTAAAATGACAAACCGTACCTAAATAAGGATCATAAGCACTATCAAAAACCATTGCTCTAAGTGGCTTTTCAGAAGTATCAACCGGTGGAGGCACAAGTTCGACAATACTTTCCAAAACATCTTCGATACCAATACCGGCTTTTGCACTAACCGGAATCGCTAATGATGCATCAATTCCTAAATCTTCTTCAATTTCTGCTCTCACGCGTTCTACATCAGCAGAAGGAAGGTCAATTTTGTTGATTACGGGAATAATTTCCAAATCTTGTTCCGCAGCAAGATAAACGTTTGCTAATGTTTGCGCCTCAACACCTTGCGTTGAATCAACAATGAGCAATGCACCTTCACAAGCTGCTAGAGAACGTGAAACTTCGTACGAAAAATCAACGTGCCCTGGGGTATCAATCAGATTTAAGATATATTCTTTGCCGTTTTTTGCCTTATAATTCATTCTCGCAGAATTTAATTTGATTGTAATTCCTCGTTCGCGTTCGATATCCATTGAATCCATAATCTGATTTTGCATATCACGTTGCGAAACGGTCTCGGTAAATTCAAGCAATCTATCGGCAAGTGTTGATTTCCCGTGGTCAATATGTGCAATAATACAAAAGTTTCTGACGTTTTCCCTATATTTCATAATTTTAATTATATAAAAAAAACATTAGATATCAAGTAAAGGGAATATATTTGCCTCTTACTTTGCAAGTAATTGTGCAATTACTTCCGGATGTTGGTCGATTAACTGTTCGGCAAAATCTTGAGTATCCATTTGCGATACTACAATTTGAGTCAAATCTTGAGGAAGTTCGTTTATCATTTTTACAATCTCTTCATGTTCAATAACTTCCATTGCTTTTATCATTTGCGGCTTTTGTTTATACGTTTGAATCATATCTGTATACGCTGCAGCATCAAACATTTGGAACCACTCTTCGTGTTCTTTGCACAATGACAATGTTAGTTGTTGTTTTTGTGTCGGTTGAAAATTCAATAAGGCGTCTTTGAATTCCAAAGGATTTAGGGAGCCTATTTGTTTTACCAATTCTGTCGGGTCAGTATTTTCGTTAACCGCTTCTCCCGTAATGCTTTCGAGCACTTGAGCAAGATATTCGTTCGGGATTGATTGCATGTGGTTTAAAATCTTGTTTTTATCAATTTTTTCACTTGTTAAAAATTTATTCAACTGCTCTTCCGGAAGATATTGTACAACTTCTTCTTTTGCAAACATTTCAAAAACCGTTTTGACCAATTGTTCAGGCGGAATATCTTGTAACATATCCATTAATTTGTCTTCTGTAAAAAAATAAAGTCCTTGCAATAAATCTTTTTTATCCATTTGAGGCAAAAGTTCTTCTAGCTGCGCTTCTGACATTTCTTTCATCAAAAGGATTTTATTTTCAGGGTCGGCAAGTTGAAAAAGTTCAATCAAAAATGTCGGATTGTTTAAAATTTCGTTAGCAATCGAAACCGCAAGCTGATTACCTTCTTTAGCTTCGGTTTGAATAATTTCTTCGATTGACATTTCGGCGTACTGTTCTCGTATTTTTGCAGTACTAATTGCCAAAACATTTGCTAAATAATCAATATTACTTATTGCTAAACTCATAGATATCCTTATGTTACGCCTTATTTATATTAACGGCATTTTTTTTATCAAAATTCAATAAATTAATTTTTTGTAACATTAATTCATATTTTTATGTTAATATTCAATTTATGGATAAGGTGTTTTCTGAAAAAATAAATTTATTAAAAGCGTTGGCAATACTTTTGGTTGTTTCGGGACATTTGGAATTTTCACTTATACCGATGTTTCCACCATATTCATTTCAGTTGGCGTTTTTCTTTTTCATCTCGGGAATGTTATTTAATGAAAAATATTTGACAGATGTTTCTACGTATTTCAAAAGGAGAGTTCAAACCCTTTTGGTTCCGTATTTTTTGTACGAAATTTTTTATTATATAGTAACGTTTGTGATTTTCCACTTTACGGGAAAATGGTGGGGTGAAGAAATCAGTTTAAAAAACTTTTTTGTTACACCGTTTTTAAACGGTCATCAACTAAATCTTGCGTGTCCATTGTGGTTTGTGCCACAGTTGTTTATAACAATGATGACTTTTTTGTTTACAATGAAGATTTTGAAAAAGTTATCTGATAATAAGATTTTTCACTTTATTATATTTTTAATTTTCGGATTTTGTTCAATTCCGCTAATCAAAATTGTTGAACATACCGATTTGAATTTGATTATTTTTAGAACGGTATTTTCGATGTTTTTTGTTTACTTGGGTTATTTTTATACAAATTTTGTTAAAGATAAAATCAATATTTTTGCGCCAAAATGGATTGGATTATTAATTTTGGTACAATCAATTTTATGGCTTTTTAACAGAGATTACAACCCCGAACATGGTATCGGTTTAAGTTACGTTTTGGTGTGGGCAAGATTTGATGAACAAATAATCGTTCCGGTTTTGACATCAATCACCGGAATTTGGTTTTGTTTGCTTATTGTTCACGCATTGTATGATTACATCAAAGACATAAAATTCGTAAAACTTATGGGCGAGAACACTTTTCATATTATGGCAAACCATTTGCTTGTAATGTACATTATTACGGCAATTATATTCAAAATCCAAGGCATTGCGATTGAAGAACGCGCCGCACATAACATTTATTGGATATGGAATCCGATACAAACTACATTTTTATATTTTGTTTTGACAATGTACATTACAACTTGGATTGCCGTTTTGCAAAAGAAAATTAAGAAAATAATTGTCAAGAAATAAAAATTGTTATGCGATTTTAAATATTTCTATTTTATTGAATTGTAATACTCTTTCATCAATTTTGTATCATCTTCTATATTAGGACTTTCGCAAGTTAGGGCGCCTTTTACACCAAATTCTTTCATTGCCTTGAGTAAATCTTTATAATTCATATCGGATTCTTCTAAATTCAAGTGATGTCTTTCACCCTTTGCGGAATATGCAATTCCGGCAAGATGTCCATGAAAATTTTCCAGTGCAAACTGTCCGATTTCATTGCCAATTTTTTCTAAAATTTTGCAAAATTCATCGTAAGTATTATATTCTCCCCCACTTCGCGCGTGAAGGTGCGAAAAATCTATACAAGGAAGAACGTATTCAAACTCTTTTGACAAATTTATTATTTCGTCTAAATCTCCCCATTGTGTGCCTTTTCCGGTGGTTTCCGGCCTTATCCAAACATTCATATTTTGCTTTTTGATTGTTTCTTCAATCAACTTTATTTGTTCATAAACTTGGTTAAAAACAATTTCCTTTTCTTTGCCCATATAAAACGCCGCGTGGAAGGTTATACTAAACGCACCGGTATCATTGGCGGCTTGCGCAGTTTCTATAATTCGTTGAGCACTGGCAACAATTTTTTCTTCTTCTTTTGAATTTAGATTTATATAAAACGGTGCATGAGCCGTAAGAACAAAGTTTTCTCGTGTCGAAATTTCTTTAACAAGTTTTCGGGTTTCTTCGTTCATTCTAACACCGTGAACAAATTCCAACTCCATTCCGTCCAAATTCATTTCTTTTATTATTTCGAAAGCTTTTTCATAACTTGCTTTACCGGTTCTCAAAGGCATTCCGGCAGTTAAAAAATTCAATTTATCAAAATTTTTCATTATACTTTTACTCCTGCAAGTTCTTCCAAAATTTCTGCACAATCCGAAACCATTTTGCAACAATGTTGTTTTCTTTGCATACCTTCCAAACCGGCGGTCAATGCTTTGCAACACGTAACCTTGTTGCGCTCTTTAAACTTTTCAACAAGTTCTTTTGCTTTTTGTCTTGCAATAACTTCGTTCCCAAATTTGTTGTCTCTACCGTACAAATACCCGAGAACCATTTGTGCTGCAGCAACTGCACCACAAAGACAACCGGAACTCATTCCTCCGGAAAAGGTTGTTGCGCAAGGGAGCAAATTTTCATCCGCCAAACCTTTTTCAATTGCAACTTTCACAATACTTTCGGAACAAGAATATCCGTTCATAAATAAATTTACTGATTTTTCTTTCATTTATTTTCCTTTCTTAACAAAGGGGTTGAAATTTTCAAAAACATGGGTATAATATAAGTAAGGGAAGAGGCTTGCGGACACAAACCTCTCTACTGTTCCCTAAATTATGATTAGAACAAAATCAATGAAAAGCCTTATTAGCAGTAAGGCTTTTTTAAATATTTGCCTTCTCATAATCAATCACCTCCTTTCCCGACAAAAACTACTGTACTTCTGTTGTTTCGGAGAAGGTGCGAACAGCTCCCTTTTTATAAACTTGTCAATTTACTATTATCTCATTTGAACCGGCATAATGATACAAACAAAATCTTCATCGGTACATGGTCTAAAAGTTGTAGCCGAAAGCGATGTATTCAAACCAATTTCAACTTCGTCTGATTCAACACTCTTAAGCGCATCAAGCACAAATTTGTAATTGAAAGCAACGGTCATATCTTCTGCGGTATAATCAATATCCACATTTTCTTCTGATTTACCCGCTTCCGGAGTATTGGCAGTAAGTTTCAAGTTATTATTTGAAAATTCCAATTTTACAATAAGAGTTTTTTCATTAACCATAATAGCAACACGTTCCATAGCAGAACAAACTTGAGAAACGTTAACAATCGCTTTTTTCGGACTATCTTGCGGAATTAGTTGGTTATATTTTGGGAATTGTCCGTCTAGGAGTCTTGAAATTGTCGTTGTTTTTGCGGTTTTGAATATTATTTTAGTATTTTCATTATAAATTTTTACGGTTTCGTCATCAATAAACGAAGTCATTTTAATAAATTCATTCAATGTTTTTGATGGAATAATCAATTGATTAGATTTAACGTTCGGGTTTGATTTTTTTTCTCTTGTACGCGCAAGTCTGCTACCATCCGTAGATGCAATTTCTAAGAAATCGCCGGATAAATCACAAACAATACCTGATAAAAGGCTGCTTGTTTCATAACTTGCAGCGGCAAAACCCGCTTGGCGCACAGCTTTTACAAAAGGTTTAACTTCGATTTCAAAACCATTTTCTTCATTTAGTTGTACATCTTGCATTGTTTGCGGGAATTCATTTGCATTAATACCTATAAGATTGAAGATAGCATTTTGACAAGTTATTTTTATATTAGTTTCTTCATCCTCAGTATTTTCGATTGTAATCAATTTATTACCCAGTTTTGAAACAATTTCGTTCAAAGTTTTTGACGGCAATGTAATTTTACCTTCTTGTTCAACTTGCGCATCGACTTCAGCACTAACCGTAAAATCCAAATCCGTAGCAACCAATCTGATTGCAGCCGGCGAAATTGTTTCGATTAAAATATTCAAAAGCACCGGTTGCAAAGCTTTTACCGATGTTGCTCTTTCAACAATTTTAATACCGTTATACAAATCTTCTTTTTTAACAACAAATTTCATTTTTTATACTCCCTATTAATACCTTTTCTTAAATTATAACATAAGGTTTTTTGGAGTGAAAGTTTTATTTTAATTTTATTGAGGAAAATTAAGAAAAAATTCCTACATAGTTGCATTATAAGGTGAGAGTACAGTAAATTGTTCCTCCCCAGATGGACTCTGCCGAGAAAAACGATTTGAGTATCGTTTTTCGAGAGGTGTTAGGTGGGGTGCAGTTTCTTGTTCCTCCCCAAATGGGGAGGCTAGGTGGGGTGCAATTTCTTATTCCTCCCCAGATGGGGAGGTTAGGTGGGGTACAATAAAATACCAAAACCGTAAAAAAAGACTGTACCCC
>JAZSRN010000015.1:0-17967 GCA_045538535.1 Candidatus Gastranaerophilaceae bacterium
GCTTTCAAATCTTCTATCAAAACTGCTGTAAAAAATGTATTTGCATTAGCTGAAGGTGAAGATAAAGAAGCATTAGCAAAAGCAGTTTCTAAAGTTTACCAACTTTGTGACAAAGCTGTAGTTAAAGGTGTTTTACACAAAAATACTGCGGCCAGAAAAAAATCAAGATTGGTAAAAGCTCTTAATAAATTGGCAAAATAATTAAAATTGTTAGAAACCAAAAGTGGCGAAACTCAATGAGTTTCGCCACTTTATTTCTTGTATATTAATAAATTGTAAAGGATATAGAAAATTAATATTCAGCATTGTATAATTTAGGCAACTGGATATCAATATTTTAACGAGGGATTATGCAAAAAACATTAGAGAAAAAAGCAATAAAACAAATCGATTTCAACTGTGATTTAGCGCAAAGTTTTGGCGTATACAAAAACAATGCCGAATACAATCTACTTGATTACGTTAGCTCTGCAAATATTTCTTGCGGTTTTCACGCCGGAGACCCACTTACAATCAGAGAGGCGCTTTATCGTGCAAAAGAAGCCAATGTTGTTATTGGTGCACACATCGGTTTTGATGATATTCAAGGGTTTGGCTATCGCGAAATGAATTTAACAAACAGCGAAATCGAAGCTTTAGTAATATACCAAGTAGGAGCATTGATGTCTTTTGCAAAAACTTACAACCTTGAAATTGAACATGTACGCCCGCACGGAGCAATGTACAAAAAAGCAGCTGAAGATTTTGACTTTTCATTAGCTGTGGCAAAAGCAATACAAAAATGTTCTAAATGGCTTGTATATTACGGCGCAACCGGCGAAAACATCCAACGTGTTGCGGCAGAAACAAATATTCCTATCGCGCAAGAAGTTTTCCTTGAAAAAATGTACAACGCAAATGGAACAATAGATTCTCAAGCTAGAGATTTAGACAACCCGGAAATATTGATGTCACGCTTGAAACAATTATTAACTTATTCACAAGTCAATAACAACGAAGGCGGAAAAACGTTTGTAAATGCGGATTCAATCCATTTTTCAAGCAAACTTGGCAATGTCGAAGAAATAATCAAACGAGCAAAAGACACAATAACACCGGTTCCGGTAAACTACAAAAACGTTTACGAATCGGGTTGGGTATAAATAGTAAAAGGTAGTTTATATAATGAAAGACTTTAGAAATATCAAAATGCCGAAAGATGCCGGATGGTTAATTCCGGGGTTACAAATAAAAAGATGGTTTGCACTTATTTTACTTGGCACATTCTGTATGACATTAGGAGTTTTAATACTCATCGACGTACGACCGATATTTTATCTAATGGAATTTATCAAAAAAGTTGCGATGACAGTTTCTACCGAATGGCTTGCTTTTGCTTTTGTAATGTTTGGTGCTGCAGTATTCTTTAAAGGTTGGCAAAAAACAAATCTTTCTATGCTTGAAGGCATCGATACTGACACAGCGTTAGAATCCCTATACAGAAAAAGAAAACTTAACCGCGGGCCAAAAATTGTTGCAGTTGGTGGCGGAACAGGCCTTTCAATGTTATTGAAAGGTATAAAAAATATTACAAATAACATTACTGCAGTTGTAACGGTTGGAGACGACGGCGGAAGTTCAGGACGCCTTAGAGAAGAAATGGGAGTGTTACCACCTGGCGATATCAGAAACTGCATTGCTGCACTCGCAGACGACGAGGACTTAGTTACAAAATTGTTTCAATACAGATTCAAAACCGGCGAAGGCCTTGAAGGACATAGCTTTGGAAATTTATTTTTGACCGCACTATGTTCAATTACCGGTAATATGGTACGTGCAGTACAAGAATCTTCCAATGTTTTATCAATAAGAGGACGCGTTTTGCCGTCAACATTAGACGACATGAAACTAGTTGCAGAAATGGAAGATGGCCGAATTATCCATGGAGAATCAAACATACCTGAAGCTAACGGCAAAATTAAGAGACTTTTTACAGATCCGCAAAAATGCAAAGCTCTCGATGAAGTTATTCTGGCAATTCAAAATGCTGATTTAATTATTTTAGGCCCAGGAAGTCTTTACACAAGTGTCACTCCGAACCTTTTAATCCCTGAAATTGCACAAGAAATAGCTAAATCTAAAGCAAAAAAAATCTATGTGTGTAATATTATGACACAGCCCGGCGAAACCGATAATTACAGAGTTTCAGACCATATTAATACTCTTATCACTCACGCAGGTAGCAAAAATATTATTGATGCGGTTTTAGTAAATGATTATTTACCGGAAAATCTTGCTGATAAATATCAACAAGCAAATTCATATCCGGTAAAACTGGATATTGACAATATACATAAACTCGGAATAAAAATATTCCACAAAAAACTGATACAAGATAGCAAAGAAGGACTTGTACGCCATAGCTCAAACCGAGTGGCCCGAGCAATTTATTATTGGTACAGAAAGTCTCAAAAATTAGGTAAAGACGGAATTTTCGGACAGTAAAATGATTAAAAAAGTTTCTGTAAATTCAATACAAAAAATGAAAGATAATGGAGAAAAAATCTCCGCCTTAACGGCTTATGATTACTCTACCGCTAAATATCTTGATGAAGCGGGAATTGATATAATTCTTGTCGGTGACAGTTTGGCAATGGTCGCCTTAGGTTATGAAAATACCCAACAAGTTGGCGTTGATGAAATGGTAATATTCACAAAAGCCGTTGCAAAAGGTGTTTCAAGAGCTATGGTCATAACCGATATGCCATACATGAGCTATCACACTGATTTGAAATCAGCACTTGAAAATACAAGCCTTATGGTTAAAAACGGGGCAACGGGGGTAAAAATAGAAGGTTGCAACGATTTTACATTATCCGTCATAAAAAGATGTGTTGAATGCGGTATTCCTGTGATGGGGCATTTGGGCTTCACGCCACAATTTCTAAACACAATAGGGGGCTACAATATTCAAGGCAAAACTTTTGATACAACACTCAAAATCCTTGACGATGCACAAAAGTTAGAAAAAGCCGGCGTATTTTCTATAGTACTGGAAATGGTACCGGAAGAAAGTGCAAAATATATAACAGATCATCTTAAAGTGCCGACAATCTCTTGCGGAGCCGGTCGTTATTGTGATGCTCAAGTTCTCGTATCTGACGATGTTTTTGGCAAATATTCAGAATTTACACCTAAATTCGCAAGAAAATATGGTGATATGAGAGATTTTATTTTACAATGCGCTAAACAATACAACAATGACGTAAAAAGCGGCAAATTCCCTTGTGAAAAAGAAGTTTTTAAACTATCTGAACAAGAATTGAAAGACTTAAATTTACACTCTATTAATTAAAAAAATACGCAACAAAAAAATCGGAGAGTTTTAAACTCTCCGATTTTCTGTATTTTTCAATTAATTTTCTTCGCTTGGAGTGTCTAGCAAACTTGCTTGCTCTACAATAGGCGTTTCTTCTGTTTTTTGTTCTGAACCTTTAAATGTTTCTTCTTCATCCGGATTCAAAATTTTATTTACAGAAACAACCGTATCACCTTCGGTCAAGTTTTGTGCTCTTACACCAGTTGCCGGACGTCCTTGACGAGAAATAGAACCAGCATTTAACCTTGTTACAACACCATTTGCGGTTACCATCATTATATCATCTGAATCTTGAACAATTGTCAATGCAACAAGTCTTGATGATGGTGATTTAAATTTAGTTGCAATCAATCCGATACCGCTTCTATTTTGAGTTCTGAATTCTGAAAGTTTTGTACGTTTACCAAAACCATCTGAAGTTACAACCAACAAATCAGCATCGTAATCTCTAGGAACGATATCACATCCTACGATTTCATCGCCTACTCTGAGTTTCATTGCCGTAACACCTCTCGCGCTTCTGCCCAAAGGTCTAAGGTCATTGATACCAAATCTAATTGCCATACCGTTAGAAGTACCGATAATAATTTCATCTTTTGCGGTTGCAAGTTTAACCCATCTGAGTTCATCACCTTCTTCTAATCCAATAGCAATTAATCCGTTTCTTCTGATGTTTGCAAAGTTATCGAGTTCGATACGCTTAATATAACCTTTTTTAGTCAACATGATTAAATTCAAATCATGAGAGAAGTTACTTACCGGAACAACTGCGGTAATTTTTTCATCTTGATCAATCGGAAGAACGTTTACAATCGGTAAACCTTTAGCTTGACGACCACCTTCTGGGAAGTCGTATACATTCAAGCTATAAGCCGTACCTTTTGTAGAGAAGAACAACACTTTATCATGCATCATTGCAGTAAAGAAATGTTGAATATCATCATCTTCTTTAGTCTTCATACCTGATTTTCCGCGAGTAGCCCTGTTTTGTCTTTCAAAAGTATCAAGAGAAATACGTTTCAAATATCCTTGGTGCGTAATAAATACGGCCATCGGAGTGTTTGGAGTCAAATCTTCGATTGTAACTTCACCTTGATCCGGAACGATTTGTGTTTTTCTGTCATCACCAAACTTCGCTTTATCTTCAAGTAATTCTTCTTTGATAATGTTTAGAATTTTTTGACGACTTGCAAGGATTGATTCGTATTCTGCAATTTTCTTGATTAATTCATCATATTCAGCCTTAACCTTGTCTTGTTCTAAGCCGGTTAAACGTCTCAATTGCATTTCAAGAATCGCATTTGACTGATCAGCATCCAAACCAAATCTTGACATCAAGCCGTTTCTTGCATCTTCAGTTGTTTTTGACTTCTTAATAAGTTCAATAACTTCATCAATTGAACCTAAAGCAATGATTAAACCAGCCAAAATGTGAGCTCTTACTTTTGCTTTTTTCAAGTAGAAAATAGTTCTTCTTGTAACGATTTCGATTCTGTGTTCAACAAACTCATTCAAAACTTCATACAAATTCAAAAGTCGAGGTTGTTTACCACAAAGCGCCAACATATTTACGCCAAAAGTTGTTGCCAATTGAGTATATTTAAACAAATTATTTCTTACAACTTCCGGTTTTGCATCACGTTTAAGTTCAATAACAATTCTCATACCGTCACGGTCTGATTCATCACGAATATCGGAAATACCGGTAATTCTTTGGTCTTTAACAAGCTCGGCAATTTTTTCAATAAGCATAGCTTTGTTAACTTGATAAGGAATTTCAGTAACAACAATAGCCGTTCTTGATTGACGACCGGCACCACCGGCAATTTCTTCAAATGTAGAAACAGCCGACATTTTGATAGAGCCGCGCCCGGTTTCATAAGCTTGTTTAATATCGCTCAAACCAACAATAGTAGCTGCCGTAGGAAAATCTGGGCCTTTAATATATTCCATCAATTCTGCAACAGTGATATTAGGATTATCAATCAACGCGATGGTACCATCCACAACTTCACACAAATTATGAGGAGGGATATTTGTAGCCATACCTACAGCAATACCTGAACAACCATTTAATAACAACATTGGCAAACGCACAGGCAACACTGAAGGTTCTTGTAATGAACCATCAAAGTTAGGTTCAAATTCAACAGTTTCACAATCAATATCAGCAAGCATGCTTGGCGTAATCTTGTTCATTCTGGCCTCTGTATAACGCATTGCGGCAGCACCGTCACCATCAACAGAACCAAAGTTTCCATGACCATCAACAACAAGATATCTTGTGTTAAAATCTTGGGCTAAACGAACAAGCGCTTCATAAACTGAACTATCACCATGCGGGTGGTATTTACCAAGAACTTCACCTACGATACGCGCACACTTTTTAAATGGTTTATCTGGGGCCATACCCAACTCATTCATAGCGTAAAGAATACGTCTGTGAACGGGTTTTAAACCGTCTCTGACATCAGGAAGTGCACGTCCTACAATTACGCTCATTGCATAATCAATATATGAGCGTTTCATTTCTTCTCGTATATTTACCGGAACAATTTTTCCGTCTTCAAACATATTTTGTTGAGCCAAAACATTCTCCTTCTCTTCCAAGTCTATAAGTAACTATAGGTCTATTGTATCATAAAAACGGATTTTCAACCAATTTTAAAATAATCTTTACATAATTACTTTAGTATAATAAAAACAAAGTTATTCATGCTAAAATATATTATATAAGGGAGTATGTTATGCCGTTTGAATTTGAAAAACAAAAAATAGAAGATGTAATACTTGTAAAACCGAAAGTTTTTGGCGATAACAGAGGATTTTTCATGGAGAGCTATAAAAAATCCGATTTTGTTGCTAACGGTATTGATATAGAATTTAATCAAGATAACCACTCAAAATCTAGTGCACGTGTTTTGCGCGGATTACATTTTCAAAAAGCACCATACGGGCAAGCCAAATTAGTCCGCTGTGGCAGGGGAAGAATTTATGACGTTGCAGTTGACATTAGACCAAATTCCAAGACTTTCGGGCAGTATGTAAAAGTTGAATTGTCAGAAGAAAACAAACACATGTTGTTTATTCCGGAAGGTTTTGCACACGGATTTGTTGTGCTATCAGATGAAGCAGAACTTCTATACAAAGCTTCCGGCGAATATGCCCCACAAGCTGATTGCGGCATAATTTGGAACGACAAAGACATAAACATTGATTGGGAAATTGATTTTGACCCGATTTTATCAGAAAAAGACAACCAACAACAAACTCTTGAACAATACAAGAAAGGATTATAAAAGATGGTTACATTGCTAGTTACCGGCGGAGCCGGATTTATAGGAAGTTGTTTTGTACGACAAATGTTAAATAATCATCCGGATTATAAAATCATAAACTTGGATGCACTTACGTATTGTGGAAATCTAGAAAACCTTAAAGATATTGAAAACAATCCAAATTATACATTTGTGCACGGTAACATTTGCGACAAAAAAATAGTTCCACAACTAGTGGAACAAGTTGATGCAATAATAAATTTTGCTGCGGAATCACATGTTGACAATTCTATTAAATGCCCAGAAATATTTATCGAAAGTAATGTTCAAGGTACATTAAATCTTTTACAAGCGGCAAGAGAATTTAAAATTGACAGATATTTACAAGTATCAACTGATGAAGTTTATGGAACATTAGGCAAAACCGGATATTTCTACGAAACAACACCACTTGCACCAAACAGTCCATATTCTGCAAGTAAGGCAAGTGCAGACATGTTAGTTCGTGCTTATCACGAAACCTATAAACTTCCGACACTTAACACCCGTTGTTCAAACAATTACGGGCCGTACCAATATCCGGAAAAGTTGATACCGTTTTTTATTTCACAGTTGTTAAAAGGTGAAAAAGTTCCGGTTTACGGTGACGGATTAAATGTTCGTGACTGGTTATATGTTTATGACCATTGCGCAGCTATTGATACAGTTTTACATAAGGGCAAAGTCGGTGAAGTTTACAACATTGGCGGTCATAATGAAAAAACAAACCTTGAAATTACACATTTGATTTTGGAAGCAATGGGTAAAGACGAGTCCTCAATAAAATATGTCGAAGATAGGTTGGGACACGACAGACGCTACGCAATCTCTAACGACAAAATTTCATCAGAACTCGGTTGGGAACCTTCAATTACGTTTGAAGAAGGTATAAAATTAACAATTGATTGGTATTTAAACAATCAAGACTGGATTAAATCTATTGAAAACAAGAAAGCGAGCTTAGTATAAATGAAAGTATTAGTTACCGGCGCTAACGGAATGCTCGGACAAGATTTATGCCCGATTTTAGAAGATGTAGGTGCATTTGTTGTTGAAACCGATATAGACAATTTGGACATAACAAACTTTGAAATGGTAGAAAAAGTGCTTACAGATGTACGACCGGATATCGTTGTACACTGCGCAGCATACACAAATGTCGATAAAGCAGAAGAAGATTTGGAAACTGCCACGAAAATTAATGTTAATGGAACCGAAAATTTGGCGAAAGTTTGCGGAAATCACGAAATAACTCTTATTTACATTTCGACCGATTATGTTTTTGACGGAACAAAAGAAACATTATACACATTTGCCGACAAGGCAAACCCTCAAAACAACTATGGCTTAACCAAATACCAAGGAGAAGAAGCGGTTCGCAAATATTGCGAAAAGCATTATATCGCACGAACATCTTGGCTCTATGGGCATCATGGCAAGAATTTTGTAGAAACAATGCTTTCTTTGGCAGATAGACCCGAATTAAAAGTTGTAGATGATCAGATAGGATGTCCAACTTGGACAGTTGAATTGGCGAACGGAATTTTAAAACTGTTAGCAAAACCCTATGGAACTTATCACGTATGTGGTTCCGGTCAAACATCATGGTACGGATTTGCCAAAGAGATATTTGAACAATCAAAACTTAAGGTCAATCTGCAACCGTGCACAACTGCTGAATTTCCGCGTCCGGCTAAAAGACCGGCATTCAGCGCAATGGATAACGAAAATCTATGCAGAAATTGGAAGGTCGCTTTACAAGACTACTTAGCGTTAAGAGACATGTAAAAAAGCCGACAGAGGGATTCGAACCCTTGACCTACTCATTACGAATGAGTTGCTCTACCAACTGAGCTATGTCGGCTTTAAGAGAATTATATATCAAAAATAAAATTTACAAAACAAAAAAATAAAAGGAGAAAAAATGAAAGGAATAGTTTTAGCTGGCGGCGCAGGCACAAGGTTACATCCGAGCACAATTGCAGTTTCAAAACAGTTGATGCCCATTTATGATAAACCGATGATTTATCATCCGATATCAGTGTTAATGCTTGCCGGAATACGCGAAATCTTAATCATTTCAACTCCACAAGATTTGCCGAATTTCAAAAAACTTTTAGACGACGGAAAACAATTCGGCGTTAAATTTTCATACAAAGAACAACCAAGTCCGGACGGATTGGCGCAAGCATTTATTTTGGGTGAAGAATTTATCGGAGATGATAATGTTGCTTTAGTATTAGGTGATAACATCTTTTACGGTCATGGATTTTCATCTACTTTAAAACGCACGGTCGAAAACACTTCTAAAGGGGGCGCAACCGTTTTTGGATATCGCGTAAAAGACCCTCAAAGATTTGGGGTTGTAGAATTTGATAAAAACGGTCAAGTATTGAGTTTAGAAGAAAAGCCTCAAAACCCAAAATCTGATTATGCTGTAACCGGACTGTATTTCTATGACAACAAAGTTGTTGAATATGCTAAAAATCTAAAACCTTCAGCAAGAGGAGAATTAGAAATAACCGATTTAAACAATATTTATCTCAAAAACAATGCCCTTAAAGTCGAACTTTTGGGACGAGGCTTTGCTTGGCTTGATACGGGAACACATCATTCCCTCTTGCAAGCCGGTCAATACGTTCAAGCCGTAGAAGAAAACCAAAGTGTAAAAATTGCTTGTTTAGAAGAAATTGCATACCGTATGGGTTTTGTAGACAAGGAAGAGCTAAGCGAACACATTTCAAAATACAAAAATAACGAATATTTTAATTATGTTCGCAAAGTTATCACAAACAAAGAATAATTTAATTACTCATACATATCAATACGTTTCTGATGTCTACCGCCCTCAAAATCAGTATTTAGCCAAACATCAACGATTTTGAGTGCTAGTTCTAGATTAATTACTCTTGCTCCAAGACACAAAATATTAGAATCATTATGCGCTCTTGTTGCTTGCGCAGAAAAAACATCCGCACAAAGAGCAGCACGAATACCTTTCACTTTATTTGCAACAATTGACATTCCGATACCAGTGCCACAAATAAGAATACCTCTTTCAAATTCACCACTTGCAACGTTATTAGCAACTTCTTTTGCAAAAATAGGATAATCACAAGACTCAACTGTATGAGTACCAACATCAAAAACTTCATAATCATTTTTTTTCAGATATTCTGAAATATATTTTTTATACTCAAGTCCGGCATGGTCGGAACCTAAAATAATTTTTTTTACCATACAAACACCTCACAAAAGTATTATACACTAAAGGTTAAAAAATGAAAACTTGATAAAATTAGACTAAAGCCACAATAATTTATAACATTTATACCCAAAGCGTACTATTCAAGATTAGTTTTATTAGCCTTCTGAATATTTGCAACTATATCATTTTCAACCATATCAAATCCAGTACCCAACGTTTTTTTTGCATATGTTTCTATTTGTTTTAAGAATTTTATCTTATCACTATGCGATAAGTTAGAATCGTAAACTTTTTTAGCTAAGTTTTTATATTTATTATTTTTATCTTTTCTTTCTATACTACAATTAGCTAGTAGATTATCGAGAGTTGCTAATTTTGGATTCGCATGTTTTATATACGCTATAGCCGTGTCATAATCGGAATTACCTCCGGCATCTTTTTTATTACTTAATGTGGCAAGATATCCATCAATATCCTCACTATTTCCGGCCTTTATCAATTCATCAAGTTTTGTCTTGATAGTGGCATCACTCA
Organism: Candidatus Gastranaerophilaceae bacterium; assembly: GCA_045538535.1. GTDB lineage: Bacteria > Cyanobacteriota > Vampirovibrionia > Gastranaerophilales > Gastranaerophilaceae > RUG14219. The sequence goes on from JAZSRN010000015.1 coordinate 10,418, forward strand.
ACGGCAACATACCGCCACCGTAGGCACTTGATGTTTGAACATACGTCGGTTGTTTTCCTTGAGTTGGTTTTCTGTTGGCGGAGCCAACAGTTGAAGCTTGGGTACCAAACTTCATTCCGCTTCCAAAGTTTGATTGATTACTATATTGAACAAGTTTACCATTCACAAATGTATATTCACTTGAGCCACTTATTTCTACACCATTTTTAGATACACATTTGTATATCGGATTACCCTTATCATCAGTTTTTCCTGTATCTTCATATTTATAAGCATTTGGTTTTCCAGAAGAAGTATCCGTAATTACAAAACTTGTAGGGGCTTTACCAGCTTCTCCAGTGACATTACTCAATTTACCACTAATATTTTGAGTTTTACCACTATCATCGCGACAAACCATCTCTAAACCATTTTTAAACACATCGAACGGTGATGTTTCCGGCACTGTAACAGTTGGTGCAGTAATAGTTTCTGGCACTTGCACCTCTGGAATTTCGACCTCTGGTTTATTTACGGTAGTAACTGGTGTTTCAACTTTTGGAGTTTCGACTTTCAGCTCAGTTTTTGGCTCAGCAGCTTTTTTAGGAGTGTCGCCACCTTTACCTTCAACGTTTTCATCTCCACCACTAAACAGTTTAAAAATACCACCGAGCACGGTACTAAACATACCAATACCCATCATCCAGTTCATGAATTTGTTATTGCCACCACCGTTACATTGACCATAACAACCATAGTCATAATTTCCAAAACCACCACCATAGAAGTTGTTTTGGATATACGTCCTACTTGTGAACAAATTTGTCCCGCCTAAACGCTTATATTGTCCGGGAAGTACCCTCTGATTTAGCGAATAGCGATTTATTGGCTGCATTCCATTGTAACGTATGTTAGCCATAACGTCTCTCCTGTATTATATACTCTCTTATATATATAAAGTATATACTTGTATCTAAATTTACAAGAAACGATATTTTCTTAACATAAGTTTACATTTTATTTTCGCTAATCAACATTTTATTAAGTATACTCTTGGCGGCATCTAACTGTGAATCAGTTTTATTGTTCAAATCTTTTAATGTAAATTCAACTTTCACATCAGGCTCTATCCCTACCTTATTAATATCAAAACCAAGAGGCGTTAAATATTTCGCAATTGTCAAATTTATACCGGTTTCATTAGGAAGCGGGATAATTTTTTGAACCATACCTTTCCCAAAAGTTCTTGAACCTACAAGAACGGCTTTGTGGTAATCTTTTAACGCACCGGATAAAATTTCACTAGCACTTGCACTCGTACCATCAACCAAAACAACCATTGGTTTGTTGATACCAAATTCAATATCTTGGGCATCGATATCATATTGATAGCCATTACGCCCTACAATACTAACAATATTACCTTCCGGGATAAACAAATTAGCAATAAAGACTGCATTTGGCAATAGTCCACCGGTATTTCCGCGCAAATCCAAAATCAAAGCATCCATATCTTTTGTTTTTTCCAACGCTTCTAAAAACTCATTTGGAGTTGTAGAACCAATAAAACTTTTAATCTGAATATAACCGATATTTTTATCTATAGAACTTTTAACTGTTTTAACCTTTATTTCTTTTCGCATCACATTTTTAACCAATTTATCGTTATTCCTTAGCAATGTAATTTGAACAAAGGTATTTTCAGGCCCTTTCACCAACTCTGCAACTTCAGCGAGAGAAAGCCCGTTAATCTCTTTACCGTCTACGGCCAAAATTATATCATTCGGCAAAATATTTGAAAATTGCGCCGGAGTATTTTCGACAACATTTACAACGGTAATCTTGCCGGAATCACTTGTAATATTGACTCCGATGCCAGTTATTTTAGACTTTATAGACGTATTTTGATCTAAAAATTCTTCCTTGGTCATAAACCTTGAATAAGGATCGTCTAAACTAGCCAACATTGTATCTATAGCAACTTTCGCATCATCAGCAGTTTTGATTTTATTGCGATAATGAGATTTCCATTTGCTCCACTTTTGATGATTTAAAGTGCTGTCATAGTAGTTGTCATGAATCATATCCCAAGTATCGTCAACAAGCTTTTGAGGAGAAACGATATCGTGATTAACAATATCATCAATGTCAGTTATTTCAACGTTATCCGCAACTAAAAAAATGTTATTTAGCGCAAATAACAACCCGATTATAGATATGAACAATATTGACTTTGTGTATTTCATATCTAAATTAAACATCAATGATTTTCGATAATCAATATACTTTTTAACTAGTAAAAATAATTATTTATAATTCTTCAAATCCTGGAGATGTTGTCTTTAAATTACGATAACCATCGTTCGACATAACCGTTTTTTTAATATATTTATTTGAATAATTTCCTTTAATAAAAAGTCTTTTCAATGTATTTTCGCGATTAACCAAAGGATGAATACCATCTTGGGTGTATTCTGGATAAATTTCAGAAATTTCAGTCCACACTGCAGCCTCCATCGTCCAAGCATAAGTTTCCTCAGCCAATGAATTGTATTCATCTTGGTGCAAAGCTTCGTGACTCAACAACGCAGCCAAGGCCGTAGGTGGTGCATCTTGATGTTTAGGATTAATGTATATGAACAATTTATTTCCCTTTTTCCATCCAAGCGCATCAAATTCTGCATATTCCTTATTTATTTGCCCCAAATCTCTAAATTCGATTTTGATAGGTTTTCCTGACAAATTGTTCCCTAAAATAGCATCGCGTGAAAACTCACCGATTGTGCCTTTTAACATATCCAATGCTACCGAAACAACCGGTTCTTTAGATACACTCTTATAAAGAGGCATAATCTCGCGAACCTTCACTTCGTTATAATTTTCGGGATAATTTTTTGGGATATAAATAAAATCCTTAGCAAAAGCACTGCCGATTGATAATCCGCACAAAATACCGGATAACAACATTATTCTTTTAAAATTAATCTTTTTCAAATTATCTCTCCATATCCGCTAATATCGTAATAACATTTTAACTATATTTACTACAAGGTCAAATTTATTAAACTTGTATTTTACGTTTTTTATTTGCCAAATCTATAAATTTATTTTTATAAATAGAAGAATTATCTAACTCGACCGCCTCTTTTATATATTCAAAAGCATAAGAAAAATCATTTTTTTGCAAATATAAATCACTCATTTTCGAATAATACAAAGCATTACTCAAATCACACATAATCGCACGTTTCAAGCATTCAATAGCTTCGTCGAAATCTTTTTCTTCTTCTCGCACCAACGCAAGATAATAATAACCTTCAGAAAAATTCATGTCCAATGAAATTGCTTCTTGTGCACATTTTTTTGCAGCATCTAATTTATCAATATCAAAATAGCAAGCCGCCAACAACGAATAAGCCTTTATATAATTCCCGTTCACTGCTAGAATTTTATTTAATATATCAATAGCCTCATTATATTGTTGTTTCCGATAATTTATATCCGCTTGCTCATATATAACATCCAAATTATCCGATGAACTCAACTTTGCCAATATAGATTGCGCTTTATCATAATTCAAAAGTTCTTTATAAACCTTAGCCAATGATAATTTTGTAAAATCGTCATCATACCCTAGACGCAAATTATTTTCCAGAATATTTTGCGCCGCGAGATAATCTTTTTTCTCAAATAACAATAATGCTTCTAAAACTCGTGTTTTATAGTGGTTTTCATTCAAAGAAAGGATATAATTAACTTCATTTTGCGCCTTCGAAAAATCGCGATTTTTATAATATAAATAAGCTAATGAGTACCTATAATCGCAATTCATATCGTCAAACCTTATGGCTTGCAAATATGCATTACTCGCTTCTTTAAACCAACCGTTCAAGAAATACGCATTGCCCAAATTATAAAAATATCTGTGATTTTCACTATCTAAAGCCAAAGCTTTTGAAAAATACTGGACAGCCTCGACAAACTTTAATTCTTCCATCGAAAACAATCCTAAATAATTTAATATTTCGTGATTTTCAGTATCATATTTCAATTTATCAAATATAATTTTAGCTTGATTAAATTCATTATTATTAAAAAGCAATTTACCTTTTAGCAATAACGCATCCTCATTTTCTGGTTCAATTGCTAAAACATCATCTAAGATTTTTTCAACTTTTTCGTAATTACCAAAAGTATAATAAGCCTTAGCAACAGCAACCTTGACTTTTAAAGATTCAAATGATTCAAATTTATTTATTTCAGAAACATTTTTCATCAAAGCCAATAATTCAATTGTGTTAACAATATCTTTTTCGCAGTGGTTATTCAATTCCAAAAGTTTATTCATCAAATCGAGTGCAAACTCAAATTTACCCTCTTTTACATATATATCCTTTAACAAGCGCAAACTTTTTGAATGAGAAGGTTTTTTCTTCAAAACCATTTCGAGATATTGTATCGCTCTATCCATATCTAACATACAAAAATACAGCTCGCCAATCTGAAAAAGCACCTCAAAATTATCGTTCTCAAGCTCCAAAGCTTTGTATAACATTTCAATGGCTTGCTTATAACATTTTTCTTCTCGCAACTCAAAGGCTTGTTTAATGTATTTTACAATTTTATCATCACTCATTGGCCCCGTCCTTTAAAGTTTTTTCAACCGCTTTGTTTAATTTAGCTTTTTCCTTTTTAATAACCTTTTCATCTAAAACATCTTGCTTGCCGGTTTCTTTTTTAAATAAACTAAATTTTTCAAACATTTTTGGTTTCTTTTTCAATTCAATCATTTCAACTTCGGTAATTTCTTCTTGAGGAGGATTTACCAAAATTAACACCTCATCTTCGCCGGCCATTTTCAAATTGTTACGAGCAATACCTTCCAAGCTCGAAGAAGATGAAAACATGTTTATATCTTGTTTCAACTCCTTGTTTCTTGCCTCTGCACGATTCTTAATTTTTTCAAGCGTTGAAATTTTAGATTTGTAAGAAATCGTTTTTGAAATATTCAAAATCACGCCAAAACCAACTTGAACCAGACAAAATAGCAACAAAATAGTCAAAAAAGAATAGTAAAACTTTGTTTTCTTTTTCTCGCGCCTTGCTTTTTGAGCCATTTTAGCAACAAGCGAATCTACGTGTTGTTTTGCTAACGACTCAACTAATCCAGTTTCCGGCTTTTGGTTTTTTGAATTATCTTTATCCAACTTGCTAACCTCTCCAAAACATTATATAAAAAATAAAAACCTATGACAATTATGTTTTATAAGTTTACAATTTAAAAAGCGTTGAGAACTTAAATCTGGTACGATATGCGGCATTAGTTTGATCAAAATACTGTTTTGCACCAAGTTCAAAATTCAAACGGTCATTACCCTTGTGCGCCAATGGTGAAACTTGCAAAACCAATTCGGCAGTTTTTCGGCTATTTGTCACATCAACACCAAAAACTTCTTTTATTGAAACATTATCATTCAACTTGTATGTAGGAATAAAGGAATAAGTATCATAATATCGCCCACCATACATTGCGCCAGAATATCTTTCAAAAGTTGTTGCAACTGATAATTTGTTAAATTTATACTCAGCAAAAAATCCAGCCGTTTGCTCCAACTGTGAACGCGAAACCTCAGAATCATAAGAGGTTCCAAACGCAAAATTATTTATATCCGAACGAACTTTTATATTATTTGCAGAAATCCTATATTCATCAGACGTATATTTTGAAAAATTAATACTTCTACTTTCAAAAAAGTTAGAATTTTTCAAATCTATATCAGTAGTGGTAATCGTTTGAGGCTTTCTGATATTGAGACTGAATTGGTCATCATCAGACAAAAATATTTCTTCAGTACCTTCAAGATATTCGGCATAACCTTTCAAAACCGTTGCCGAAACAAAATCTTCGTCTTTTACTTGCACAAGCTTTAGTTGCTCAGCCTCTTCTTGCGCCTTTTTTTCTTTTCTCGATAATTTTTGTTTTTTAGAATTTTCTTCTTGAGCTTTTAATAATTTTTCATTTTTTTCTTGAACCATTTGCTCAACTTCTTCATCTGTCAAATAATCACTTTCTGAAGCATCGGCATTTTTGTCATCCGGAACATCGACACGCTCAATATTTGCGGGAGTACTCCAAATAAATATATTCGGCAACTTTTCATCCTCTTGCGCAAACACACAAGGGGTAAACAATAATATTAACAAAATCAAAAAAGCTCGTCTCATAATACTATTTTATGCTTTTTTTAAAACTAGTCAAGCATTTGTTGAAATTGCAGACGGAATAAACATTCCCGGAATTTCGCGATCTTTTCTCAAAGATATTGGTGAATACAGATCGCGGCACGAAGGCCGCGATGACTGAGGTTTTTTCTTCTCTTAACGAGACAGTTAGGTGTAGTACAAACAACGCGGATGTCCTGTAGTTACAGAACATCCGTGATATTAATTATTATACATATCAAATAACCGAGTTAATCACCTTTACACAAGACTAAAACGCTGCTGCTGTCTCGGTAGTTGCGATCCCAGCGCGAGCTCGTAGAGAAGAAGCGTCGGCCGTATGCGTAGCCGATATCGTACTCACGCCCAGACCAAACCCAAAACGACGCTGAATTCGCATCTGGGAAACCGTACTTAGAGCCGATTGGGGCATTGTAAGATATGCTTGATTTGTCTACATATTCACCTATTTCTACTCCATATATATCACTTGCGATTGCGGCTAGGTCGGCCATGCTTGCCATTTTATCTACATGACCACATGTTTCTACCGCTTTTGCCCAGTAATCCGTATCATAATAACAAGCATTTATTCCTAGGTCGCCTTTTTTAGCTTCACATTCGGCTTTGGTCATATATGTGTTTGCTGCTTGTGGTGCCTTAAAACATCCACCGTTGATTTCAAAGAAACAGCCAGAGCCTAAGCTTGCTCCGTTTAAGGATACTACATCCCCGCCTAGTTTATTTGGCATTTTACTTCCGTTCCAATCAAATACTGCTGCTACGCAACTTGTAGTTGCTGAGTTACAACCTTTTTCACAATACGCATCTTGTGACCAGTTCATGCCGTCTTTACTTATATCATAATTACAATTCTTATCGTATGTTAGTATTATTGACGTTCCGTCAGCGGTTATTACACCTACGGTATCATCGTATGCTTTACCGTTTTCATTTTTTAGTTGTAACTCTTTGTATGTTTTAGTGTCTTTTATCTCCCACTCTGTCTCTTCGTCTAACCATACTTTTTCGGTTGGCCAACATTCGGTTAGATGTTGGTTATCGCAGACTTTTGCAATCTTGAGGTGTTTTTGTAGTTCGATTACAAATTCCATTGTACTTGCGTAACCGTTTAATGTAGATAATGACATCATTTTATCGGTCGCTTTGCTGAATTTTTGTTTAATATTCTGGATACGAGCGGTTTTTACTCGTTCTTGAATATTCGCAATCAATGCCGGCATCGTAATCGCCGCCACAACCCCGACGATTGCTAGGGTGATTAAGACTTCGGCGAGGGTAATGGCTGCCTTTGTACCCGAACTAGCTACTGCGCCTCGCGATAAACG
>JAZSRN010000046.1:0-12853 GCA_045538535.1 Candidatus Gastranaerophilaceae bacterium
CGATCCGACTTAGCAACTTCAGTTTCTGCTGCAACTTCAACAACTTCTAATTCGTCTTTGTTTTCTAAATCCATTGATTTTACCTTTCATTTAATTTTCTAATCTAATCAATTTTATGTTTTTACGAATATGCCAAAAAACAAGCAAACTAATGCTATTTGGAATCATATTCGAGATAAATTTTCTGACAAGAATAATTTTTACACAAAAAATAATAAAAATCAAGTGTTTAATTTTAGACAAACTGCAATCATGGTTAATGGATTTGTATTAATATTCCGCATAGACGCAGCGAACCATTGCACGTGTTGCATTTTTTTCTTTTTTGAAAGCACTTGAAAATCCATCATCCATTACATAGATGTATTTTCCTGTGTAACCGTATGATTTATCTGTCCAATATGCTTCAGCGATTTTTGAATGGTCAATTTTATTATAAAAGGTCAACAATTCGTTTTTACAAGTATAATTTGCATTGTCTGCAGTTGTCATACACTCATCACGATACTCAAAACTTGTTGGACTAACACGACAATTTTTTAAAAATTCATCACGTGAAGCAACTACTTCGTTATTGTATTTGAATTGATAGTGACAGTTTGTAGAGTTCAGCCACATTTCCCAAGCTTCTTCCGGAGTAGGGATTCTCATGCCTGATTCTAAACAAAACTGTTCTGTATCGGGGTAATCAAACGCTTTCCTTGATTGGTAATTCGCTACATATAATTTACCTTTTTCTGTCTCAATTGCTGTACAAGTAATTTCTTTTTTGCAGTCTTTTATTTTGTTATAATTTATTAGCTTATAATATACAGTTTTAATATCAAATTGTGGTATATTTAAAAATCGGTACTGTTCCGGTAATTTTGGCATCATTATTGTCAAACTAATAGCACAAAGTACTAAAAAAATAAGAACACTTATCGCCATTTTAAATTCACTATCTTTATTATTCATCTTAGTAATCAACTTTCCAATTATTTTCAATTATTCTCGCCGCACAACCATTTCCGTTTATATGATAAGTTGCATCGTTAACAAGTTCATTAGGCGTTCCGCAAGCATCTTTGTGTGTGCGCCAATAATTATTCGAAGAGTTCCAATTTATTCCATAAGCATTTATCGCGGTATCCTTGCCATAAAACGGATAGATTTTGCCATCTTGTGCTAAATAAAATCCGAATATATCTTTTCCCCAAGTATTTGCGCCATCATAGCCATCAATATCGACATAAAGATATGCTATTTCAAGATAAACATTTCCTCCGAGTTTTTCAATCGTTTTATCATCAATATTCGTATATTCTCCGAATTTTTTTGCCCCAAAATAAATTATTTGACCATTCTTTAATACTAAAGCAAATTCATCATTGTTATAGCCATTACTTGCGTATGAATTTGTCTCGTTCAAGTGTTTGTAATATGGCAATCTGCAAGCTGTATCATTAATATAGCAAGTATAATCAACATCAAAGATTTTTCTTAATTCTTTGTTCAAATAATTCTGATATTCAAACCTATTGGTTTGTTTTGACGGCAAATCTTTATATAGAGGGGTATCTTTCAAGCTTTCTGCATTATTAGCCTCAAGATACATTTTAAAATGAGTATTAATGTTTGAAATTGTATCTTTCAAAACCGGAACGTCGACCGAATTAGCGATATTACAATTGCTTATAAGTACAATTGATATAATTAATAGTTTGATAAATTTTGCATATATTCTTTTCATTTTTGCTCCATTTTATTTGAATTTTCTGAACACACATCTTGCACTGAGATTTTTATTTCCGTCAAGCTGAGATTCTATATCTTTATTGTTTTGGGATGGAATAACAAAATGTCTGTTGTTATCAAACTCAGTAGAAGTCCAATATGTTTTTGATTTATCTAACGGTTTAGAACTTTGTGCGATAAGTTGTGCTTCTTCTAAACTCGGTAAAAACATTGATTTTTCAGAACAAGCGTGTCGGGCATCTACATAATCCCCATCAAATTCTGTATCATAAGTAAGGGAATAAAGAGTATACTCCGGCATATCAAATGTTATACAGATTTTTTCATTTAAACAATTTGAAATTTCTCTGTCTAAGTCACCGGAAATATCAACTTGGTAATTTATTTGCCAATTATTACGATAAATTCTATCAGCACAACTTTCGCCGGTATTGTTGTCATTCATTTCATTAGCACAACGATATTTGCTTTCTTGCGCCATCCAATTTGATTTTGAATACACTGCTCTATCAAAACCATAGAAAGGATAAAGTTTGCCATCTTGTCCTAAATTATATGCAAACAAATCTGCCCCCCAAATGTTTGGTGCTTGTCTACCGTTAATGTCGATATATACAAACGCATAAATCTCTTGTAGTTTTGTTTCATTAAAATAAACATCTTCTTGCATTTCGCGTTTTGCAGATTCATCACCATAAGTATCCATAATCTTTTTGAAAAATTTATTTGGTTTTGAGATTTCCGGTGTTGCACCATCTCCCAAACCTAGAGGGAAGAAATAAAAATATATGGAATAGCCATCGTTAGAATATAATCTGTAAGATAAATTGTCAAAATCCTCAGTATTAAGTGCTGAATTCATATAAAAATATGTCGAAGTTTTTGGGTACAGACAAGTTCCATAATCCCGATAGCAAGACTCTTGGGCATTAAATTTTTCATCAAGTACCGTAGATAAATGGTTATAAATAGATTCATTCTCTCCAAGTTTAGGATATTTTTTTATTAAAGAGGTATACGCAAGCCCATATACATTTTCTTCTTTGAGTATATTAGCAAAATTTATTTCGAAATTGTCGTAAATACTTTTAAGCCTTGTAACATCAGGGGTATACAAACCTTCTTGCGGTACAAATTTTGTATTCAATTCAATTTCTGTTTGCGCATTTTTTATTGTTTGAGACATTAGATTTTCGATATAAGGTTTAGCAACACACAAACCTATAAAAATCAACAATATTATAAGTGCAATGTATCTTTTTTTCATTATTACTCCACTATTAAGCTTTAACGCTCAATATATCATCTAACATCTTAATCATACAGTTTTGGAATTTAACACATTCAGCCTCATTTTTAGCTTCAAAGCGAAGTGTAAATACTGGTTCCGTATTACTTTGCCTTATTAGTGCAAAACCACCATCAAAAACAATTCTCATACCATCAAGCGTAATAATATCCTTAATCTCGGCCCCAAATATATTTTTATTATTTTCAACAGTCTCTTGAATTTTAGCCAATGTTGATTTTTTCAAATCATTAGGGCAAGGGTAACGAACTTCTGCTGATGAATAAACTTCTTCAAATGGTTTGAGCATATCTTGAATTGTAAAGTTCGGATTAAGTTTTTTATGTTTTGAAATAATTTCCAAAATTCTGCAACCGGCGTACACAGCATCATCAAAACCGTAGTATCTATCTTTAAAGAATGTGTGCCCACTCATTTCGCCCGCGAGAATTGCTCCTGTTTTTTTCATCATATCTTTGATATAACCGTGGCCGGTCTTGCACATTACTGCATTTCCGCCGATTTTGTCAATAGTATCATATAAAACTTGAGAACACTTAACTTCACTAACCACAGTCGGAACAATTCCGGTATCTTTACATTTTTCTATCAAATCTTGCGCATATATAAGTAATAATTTGTCGCCGGTTAAGAAATTACCTTTATTATCTATTACTCCAATTCTATCACTGTCACCATCATAAGCAATACCGACATCAGCACCGGTTTTGATAACGGTTTCTTTAAGTGTATCAAGAGTTTTTTCTACACTTGGGTTAGGGTGATGATTTGGAAATCTGCCGTCGGGTTCTGAAAATAACTCAATGACTTCACAACCTAATTCTTTATATAATTGAGGCCCAACAACTCCACCGGTTGCATTTGCACTGTCAACAACCACCTTGACACCATCACAGAGCCCATTAAAACGTGCTTTCATATCGTTTATATAATCAGGTATAATGTTGTATTTTTTTACAACTCCTAATGTTTCAGCGGTTGTATTATCGTTAAAACCGGCAAAAGTTATTTCTTTTACTTCTTTTATTTGCGATTCATTTAAAGTGCATTTATTATAAGTCATTTTCATCCCGTTGTATTCGCTTGGGTTATGACTTGCGGTAATTATACAAGCTGCAATTATGTCATTGCCTTGCGTAATTTCTTTGGGTAAACCGACAACTTCTGAATAATAACCGATAGGAGTTGGCGCAAGTCCTAAATCAACGACATTTGCACCCGTTGATGTAATACCATTTACTAAAGATTGCGCAAGTGAAGGTGAGTGCAATCTGGCATCCATAGTTACAGTAATCCACATATCAGAAGGGTTTTTAGAACTTTGTTGTTTTAAGTATTCTACAAATCCTCTACCGGTTGCGTAGTACAATTCTTCAGTTATATCTTCGCCGTAAATTCCTCTTATATCATTTTTACCAAATGCGTGATCATATTTTTGCATAATATTAAGTTCTCCCCATAAATTATTTAGTATTGTATAATCATACCATGAGATTTAAAGTTTTTGCAAATAATTTACTAAACAAAACTGAATTTGCAAGCTGGATTTTTATATTACCGGCCTTGATAGGTACGTTGATTTTCATTGTAATTCCGGTTATCTGTTCATTTGGCTTAAGTTTTGTTAAATGGGATTTGCTAAATCCTATGGAGTTTGTCGGCTTTACAAATTATAAAGATATTTTTTCGGAACAATTATTTTTAAAAATACTTTTAAATACGATTATTTTTGCATTAACAACCTCGATTTTTGGTGTTATAATTCCACTCATATTATCTTGTATACTAAATTCTAAAATAAGAGGAAGTGAATTTTACAGAACGGCATATTTTCTGCCATTCATTACACCAATGATAGTAATCGGGATTGTTTGGGAGTGGATTTTTGATCCTAATATAGGTGTGCTAAATCAATTTTTACATTTACATATAAATTGGCTATATGACCCGATTTGGGCCATGCCGGCGCTTATAATTGTCTCTGTTTGGAAATTAATTGGATATAATATGATAATTTTTCTTTCCGCATTGTCGGGAATTTCAAACAGTTTGTTTGAAGCTGCAAAAATTGATGGCGCAAATTCTTTTCAAGTTTTTAAAAATATTACGGTACCAATGCTTTCACCGACAATATTTTTTGTAGTAATTATTACCGCAATAAGTTCGTTTCAAGTATTTGACTTAATTTATCTAATGACTGAAGGTGGTCCGTTAGACAGCACAAATGTGCTTGTGTACGCTATTTACAAAAACGCATTTGAATATTTCAATATTGGTAAAGCTTCGGCAATTGCTTATGTTTTATTTGTTATAATTCTTGTTTTAACGCTAATACAATGGAATTTACGCAAAAAATTTGTTTATAATGAAATTGAATAATAATTTTTGTAACAAATTAATATAAAATCCTAAAGTTTACACTTAATCGTACCGAATACATATCTGTAAAGGTTATAGCAGTTGATTACGGAGTGTGTAAATCATGTTTGACGATTTAAATAAGAAAAAAATAATTATTGAAATTACTGATTTAGTGAACGAGGAAGAGGAATTTGAAGAGGAAGAGTTGGACGAATATTGCCAATTTATGAAACAGATTTTTTTGCAAACATCAGGCTTGAATTAGACTTATGGCTAATGAAAAATTTTTGCAGTAATACGATAATCAAACTATGAAAATTGTTATTATCGGCGGTGTTGCAGCGGGGGCAAAAGCAGCAGCAAAAGCAAAAAGACTAATTCCTGAAGCAGAGATAAATCTATATACACAAGATACGCATGTATCATATTCTGCGTGTGGATTACCTTATTATATTGAGGGTAATTTTGATGACTATAGAATGCTGTTAGTGCGCTCTCCAGAGGAATTTGAACAACAAGGTATACATATCCACTTGCAAAATAAAGTCACAAAAATTCTTCCTCATTATAAACAAGTTTTGGTTGATGATTTGATAAATAAAAAAGTTTTTCTGGTTGATTATGACAAATTGATTATAGCAACTGGAGCAAGACCATTTATACCAAATATCGAAAACCTAAATCTAAAAAATGTTTATACATTAAGGACTATTGAAGATGGTATAAACATTAAAGAAACGATGAAATCTTGTAAAAAAATAACTGTTATTGGAGGCGGTTATATTGGCATAGAACTTTTAGAGGCATTTGTCAAACAAGGAGTATTTGTAAACTTAATTGAGGCTTCACAGTATTTGATGCCTAATTTAGATACTGAAATGTCTCATTTACTTAAAAACTCATTATCTACCATTAATAATTCAAGATTCAATATATATACAGGAGAAAAAGTGACCAGATTTTCCGGTGATAATAATGGTATTAAAAAAGTAATAACTGAAACGGGATTGGAAATAGATTCCGATATGGTTGTAATAGCGGCAGGAGTGGTACCAAATGTAGAAATTGCAGCCGATGCCGGCATAAAACTAGGGGTAACCGGCGCAATTGAAACTGATTGCAATATGAAAACAAATATTGAAGATATTTATGCGTGCGGCGATTGTATTCAAGAAAATTTGCTAATTACTAATACTCCAATGTGGGTTCCACTAGGTTCAAATGCGAATAAGGAAGGTAGATGTGCCGCTATAAACGCTTGTGGTGGCCAAGATTGCTTTGAAGGTGTTTTAGGTTCAGCCGTAACAAGATGCTTAGATTTTACAATTTCGATGACAGGTTTGACTGAAAAAGAGGCAATTAAGCTTGGTATTGAGCCCATTTCATCAACGGTAACTAAAACCGATAAGGTTGGTTATATGCCAGAGGTAAATACTCTTACCCTAAAACTTGTTGCAGACAGAAAAACAGAAAGATTAATCGGTGGGCAAGCGATAGGGCCTATGGGGGCAGATAAACGCATAAACACTTTAGCTTCAGCCATCAAAGCCGGCATGTGTGTAAAAGATTTTGTGGGAAGTGATTTTACTTATGCCCCACCATATTCCCCAACAATAGATCCACTTTTAAATGCCGCAGAAATGCTCTTAGACAAGCTTAATTCAATGAATAAAGATACTTAGCCAAGCCTTCCCCCATTGAAAAGCAACTCGCTTGCACTCTTAATGCACCTTGAGCCATAAAGTCCGCAGAAAGACATCTTCCCGCAACATATAAATTATCAATATCCGCAGATATAAGGCTTTCTATAGGTAACTGATATTCCCCAACTTTATCTAATGTTGAAGCCTCTTTATTGCTTGAATGTACATCTATCGGGTAATTAGAGATAACAACAGGATTTGCAAATTTCTTACCGGATTTTAAATCGTTTATTGTGTAAATATATTTGCCTTTAATTCTACGGGAAACGCGTATTCCGAGCATATCAGCAATATTGGAAATATAGGCATCTTTGAAGCCCGGGAAATAAATTTTGCAAAACTCTGATAATCTTAATATTGACGAACGGGCTGATACTAAAGCTTTTGAGGTATCTTCGATGTTTAAAGGGTCAATATTATAAGCTATTCGAGGGCAGTTAAATGCAATAGTATCTGGCATTCCGGCTACAGTAAAGATTTGGAAATAATTTCGGTCTGTATCTTCTAAAATACCTTTGTTTACGGCATCGTCAAAAAGAGGTGCAAGAGCCCATTTCTTGTTGTTATCCCAAGTATATGCACTAGATAAATGTGTATATCCATTTATGTATTCGACAGTAGTTACATTTCTGTCTTTATCAAAATCAATGAGCCAATTCGCAAATTCAGTAATATTAATTCCTGACATCATAAATCGCAAGCTGACCGGCTGAAATTCTTTATTATTTTCCAAAAAATTGCAACCACAAACTTTTCCGATTTCGCAATTTCCGGTTGCATCAATTATATATCTCGCTCCGATATATACCGATAATCTATCTTGAGCACTTTGTATCGGTTCGATATATGCCGATAATGTTTTGAGAGGGATTTCTATACCAATAATTACCCTATCTGATTTCACTATTTTTATATTAGAAACACCTAAAAGCGTCTCAACACCGACGTTTGACATCATTTTATCTAATATTATTTTAGTAAGTTCCGGATTAAACCAACCGGAATTGTCTTGATAAGTTATCTGGCCATTAACTGCTTGCATCTCCGCTACAAATTCATTATAAAAATCAGTATTGATTTGGTTCTCGCCGGATTTCATGACCGGAACAACAAGCCCGGAAGTTATCGTGCCACCAAGATGAATATTCTTTTCTATTAATAGTGTTTGTAACCCTAATTTTGCACAAGTATAAGCGGCTGCACATCCGGCAGTCCCACCACCTACAACTATAACATCGTAATTCGTTTTCATGAGATTATTATAAAGCTATCACAGAATCAACGCAAGTGCTTAATAAAATTACCACGGATAATCATCTTTTATTTCCCAACCATCGTGCATAATCAATGCCATGCACCAATATCCGGTACGTGCTCTATTACAAGACTGACCCCTACTACCGGTTACGACAGTTCTGCTATAGTTACCATAAGACCAATCACCTTCGTTGACCGGAGTTCCTAGTCCACCAAAAGGTTGCAAACCATATTGCGGGGTGAAGAATAAAATAAATGTATCTTTACCACACTGATTAGGTTTTTGCAAACCGTTTACATCTATCGCAATCCACATTCCTCCAGCTTTATTAAAAGTCATCAAAACTCCATCAGGTAAAAGGATATGGTGTGCCGCACTATTATTAGGGTTATATGTTGTGCCTGACCATTTCTGACCATTTAAGAGGGTTCTTGGAGAGACAACATCTAATTCTGATGGAGAAAGTTCTTTTGTATAAACTATATATTTCTTCAAATATATATTAAAAAATGTCTTTGCATGGATATTATCCAAAGTCCAAGTATCTTTCATGCCATTTTCAACTTCTGACATTTGTATTGCTTGAGAAACTACACTATAAGCTTTTTTTAACCTAGTAACAGTTTGTTTTTTTTGATAACTTGCAATTAAATTGGGTAGTGTCAACGCCGCCACAACCCCTACGATTGCTAAAGTTATAAGTACTTCTGCTAGAGTAAAGGCTAAGGTACTCTTTATTTTGCATGATTGTTTTGTTTGCATATTTTTAATAATCATATTCTCAAGTCTCCATTAAGTTATGTTTCGATAAAATTGTAATTTATATCTATAAATAGATTATATCTACAATTATTATACCCATATTTCAATTAATTGTCAATATAAACAATAATTTGTAAAATCTTACAAGGAGACATTATGACAGCAAGAGAATTTGTAAAGATTTTATTGGCAAAAGAATGCATGACATTAAAAGAATTAGCTCGCATTGCAACCGAAAATAGTAATAAAAAATATACCCTTGACGGTTTATCTCATAAAATGCGATTGGGAACTCTTAGATTTGAAGATGTTGAACTTTTTGCCGAACTTCTAGGATATGAAATCGAGTTAAAAAAAGTCGAAAAAGATTTAGTTTAATTTGTAATTTTTTATAAACAAGACAGTGTATCGTAACGATACATACCGATAATATTACCCCGAATTTTTTAATAACCTTTATATTCTTTTATGTATTTTGAACTTGATACTAAATCTGAATTTTCCACCTCTTTTTTATGAGCCTCGATTATAGCCTCATTAAGGCCGTTTAAATTTTTGTCACGATAAAATATACCCGCGCGGGTTTTTAGGAGGCCTAAATCGTATTCTGAGAGTTCATTTTTTATGCGTGTTTTATTTTTTGCAAAAATTGTACCAATACATTTTCCATTTTCTTGCGAAATATTTTTTCCTACATAAAATCCCGCAGATAAAAATGCGTGTCTTATATTTGCAGCAGAAGAATAAGTTAAAATTATTCCGTCATCATCTAAATGCTCATATAAAAGTTTTGCAAATTCGAACGTCCAAAGTGCAGGGCACTTTGTTGGTGTAAATGCATCTAAAAAGATCAAATTGTATGTATTTTTATCGTTCAATAAAACTTGTCTCGCGTCGTTGAAATTAAACTGAATATCTAAATCTACGTTTTTAAAGGCTCTAGCAGCCATTTTATACCGTATAGAAATATACCTATAATATATATTATGTAAGAAGGCCCTTGAACTCCTCTTGTACCTCTTACTATACCTAAATTTTTGAAAGTGGGCGTAAAAACGCCTCATAAATGGGTCAAAAAATGGACGATTTTTTCTTTCGGCTAAAATTTTATTTACACGTTTATTTTCAAAAAATAATGGTGCATTTTCTATTAATTTTTCGAATAAAATAATATTTATAAAATTTTTTAGTGAAAATTTCCTATTTATTTTTTTTGATAACAAATCTTTAATTTTTTTATTATCAAAATCCATCTGTCCGGTTTTATTTGAAATTTTGAATAAAGGAGATAAATATACTAAACTTTCGTCTATATCAATTGCATTTATAAAAATTTTTGTTTTATTAGCATTTTGTGTTAATTTGATATCAGAATTTTTATCGGTATGTATCGCTCCGCTATATAGTCGATACTTTGGATTGAAAAATTGCCTAAGCTCTTTTAAAATATTATCGGTATGTATCGGAACGATATACCATAATACATCGAGAAATTTTTCGGAAAATTTTTTATTTTTATTTTTATAAATTTTTTCAAAATAAAAATTCAAAAAACTTTTTGAATTATATCCAATTCCATAACAGATGTCTAAAACTTTTATTTCATTATTTGATTTAAAGTATTCTTCAAGATTTGTAGGCAAAATAAATTTTTCATAAGCTTCAGTTAACGCTCCGAATGTAGAATGATAGATATCATCATCCTGCGGTGAAAACAAGCCTACAGAACCATCATTTGTGAAGTATGGGTAAAAATCGTTATTCATACAATATATCATACAAAAATGGCGGTAAATGGGCAAGTTTGTAAAAATATTATGTTTTTGGTATATTGATATAGAAATAGCGAGGAATATATGAAAATTAGCGTAAAAGTGCCGGCAACATCGGCAAATCTTGGCCCCGGATTCGATTGTTTGGGTGTTGCATTACCTTTATATAACACAATTACAATTGAAGAAACTGTTTTACCCGGCACAGGTATAGAAATAAATGTAATGTCAGACAATACATCATTAGATGAACTTTCTTTAGAACATATACCTATGGATGAAAATAGTATTATATATAAAGCGATAGAACTTTTGTACAATTCTATCGGTCAAACACCAAGCGAATTAAAGATTACTGTGCAATCGCAAATCCCGATTACAAGAGGTTTAGGGAGCAGTGCATCTGTAATAGTTGGTGGGTTAATGGCTGCTAATGAACTTTTAGGACGTCCAGCAGATGAAATGGCTCTACTCTCTATTGCAACAGAAGTAGAAGGACATCCGGATAATGTTACTCCCGCGATTGTTGGGGGACTCTGTATTTCAAGCCTAGAAGATGACGGAAGCATTGTTTATTCGAAATTAGACTGGCCACAAGAGTGGGTAATTACTGCTTGTATCCCGGATTTTGAGTTAGCTACTGATATTGCACGTTCAGTATTGCCAAAAGATGTTCCTATGCAAGATGCAGTATTTAACATTAAGCGCATGGCAATGTTTGTTCAAGCAGTGAACAATAAAGATGAAAATTTAATGAAGTTAGCGCTGGATGATAAATTACATCAACCGTACAGAACAAAATTAGTAACTGGATTTGAAGAAATTAAAAATAATTTGAAACATCAAGAATCAGTTTTGGGTGTCGTACTTAGTGGTGCGGGGCCGACTATTCTTGTAATATCAACAAAGTCGGAATTAGATAAAGTAAAATCAATAGTCAAAGAAACTTGGGATTCTATGAATATTCAGTCAGAAATATTAACTCTTCCTATTGAACAAACCGGAGCAATTGTTATTGATAATGACAATTAGCCGTTTTATCAATGTATAAATAATATATTAAGCATAAACTCATCTAAAAGGTGAGTTTTATGTTTATAAAAATATATGACAAATGCGTAGGTTGTGGAGCTTGCGTGCAAATTTGCCCAGAAGTTTTTGATATAAACACTAATCAAGCTATTGTAAATCAATACAAAATTATAGGTAATGAGTCTGACTGTCTTGATGCAGTTATAATTTGCCCCGTTAATGCAATTGATTTATATGAAAACTAAAAACTCCCTATTAAAGGGAGTTTTGTTAAATTTATTAGCCGTTACCGGTGTAATCCGGAGTGAAGGACTTAGCACCTTCTTTTTCTTCTTTTTGTTTGGCTTCGTATTCGTTTTTAGCTAATTGTAATTGTGAATCTAATGTTTCTTTTCTCAATGTAAGTTCATTTTCTAAATCTTTTAATGGCTCAATCATCATATTGCGTTGTTCTTCAATAGCCATCTGCATATATTCCATTGCCATTGATTGTTGCCATTGCATTTGCTGCATGTTTTGTTGATATAATTGATACGCTGCCATTTTAGATTCTTCGGTACTTCCAAGATTCATTTGATAGCCATCCCAAATTCCACGTTGCATACCCATCATTTGCATACGCGCCATCTGCTGCATACTTGATTGGCGTGCAGTAAGCATTTTTTCATAATTGCCAATTTGACGTGTCGTCCGCATTAGCTGGCGACTGACATCATTCAGTTCGTGCTGTATCTGTAGATACTGCTTCTTGGCGATTATTTTTCCATATGCTCCTGATAGGAAACCCATGTCCGTCGTGTCCTCTTGTTAGTCCTCGTAATTATATAAAGTTTTTTTTATATAATATAATATTTACAAAACTTAATATTTGTTTTTAATATTAATCATTTATAGGATTGCATTTTGCCATTTAGCGTTG
>JAZSRN010000020.1:0-5499 GCA_045538535.1 Candidatus Gastranaerophilaceae bacterium
ATATACCCATTATATCAAATTTTTTAACAAGTGCAAGCACTATATTTAAACATTACCCGTAGAACTATTTTTATCATCTTCAAGTTGTTTAATGTCAATATTAGAATCTTCATCAACATAGGCATTATTTATAGGCGGAACATCAATCTCAACGTTTACATCAGCATCAACCATTTCAATATCCGATTTTATAAATTCTTTAGTTTTACCGTCTTCCATTTTTACCGCAACAGTTCCGTTCATAAATTGAAGATAACATACCTTGCCCAATCCATCCGGAGTCATTACGGAAGAACCAATCGGAGGCATACCTTTTGCTGCATCAATATAATTTGAATATTCATAAGTTAAACAACACAACAATCTACCGCAAGTACCTGAAATTTTACCTGGCGCAATCGGCATTCCTTGATCTTTTGCCAACTTAACATTTATATTTGCAAACTTTTTCAAAAACGATGCGCAACAAAACGGTCTGCCACAAATTCCAACACCTTCCAAGATAGAAGTTTCGTCACGTACACCAATATGTCTTAAATCAATACGCACACGAGTAAAAACTTGGGTCAAATCTTTCAACAACGCTCTAAAATCGACTCTTTCCGGTGCCGTATAGTAAAAAGTTATCTTACGTTTATCAAACGTAATACGACACTGCACCAAATTCATATTTAATTTATGTTTTTTCACCAATTCTTGACATTTAAAAAATGAAGTAACCTCCTCTTTTTTAATATCATCCAAGGCTTGCAAATCTCGTTGTGAAAGCACTCTGATAAAATGGAACGGTTCCGGCTTACATTTTGAACAATTCCAACACTTATTTATTTCAGAATTCACGATAAAAGCTTTTAGCGCTTCTTCACCCTTTTCTGTCCGAACTAAAACCATTTGACCGTCCTCAAGGTGTACACCTTCCGGAATATTTATCGGATAATACGCATTTTTCAAATATCTGACTGCAAATTTCATTATATATATCTTTCTTCTTCTTTCAATTTTCTATTCATTAATTTAGCTAGTAACGCTTCCGGCGTAATATCGGTGTAAACCGCCTCATAAATAGCACTGGAAACGGGCACTTCTAAATCCAATTTTTGCGCCAATTCACAAATTGCTTTTGAAGTCTTTACACCCTCGGCAACCGAACCCAATTCGGCGAGAATGTCATTAATTTTTTTACCTTTAGCAAGCATGGAACCGACTGTATAATTTCGTGACATCGGACTTGAACAAGTAGCAATCAAATCACCCATACCTGAAAGCCCATACAAAGTCGAAGGATTTGCCCCCAACTTTATACTTACTCTAACAATTTCGGCCATCCCACGAGTCAAAAGAGAACCCGCACAATTATCACCAAGCCCCATTGTATGAGCGAAACCGGAAGCAATAGCGATTACGTTTTTCAAACTGCCTCCAAGTTCAACACCAATAACATCAGAATTTGTATACAATCTAAATTTATTAGGAACGTTACAAGCTTTTTGAACAAACTCAGCAGTTTCAATATCATCCGAAGCAACAGAAGCGGCAGTCGGTTTACCCGCCAAAACTTCTTTAGCAAGTGTAGGGCCAGACAATATTACCAATTTTTGATTAGGCAAAACATCTTTTATAACCTCGGACATTCTCATCAACGAAGGCAACTCAATCCCTTTTGAAGCATTGACAAGAACTTGTTCGGGCTTAATTCCCGCTAGTTTAAGATTTTCACAAACGTCACGCGTACCGGAAGTTGCAACAACCGAAAGAATAATTTCAGCATCTTTTATTGCGCTTGCCAAATCCGAAGTAATCTGTACTTTGTCTGCTAACTGGACTTCTAAAGGTTTTGAACAATGTTTATTTTGAATTAAATCTTCAGACAAATCACACGCACGTCCCCAAACCGTAACTTCATCAAAATTATCCGTCAACAACCACGCTAGAGTAAGCCCCCAACATCCTGCACCTAAAACTGTCAACTTCATTATATTCTCTCCTCTTAAAATCTAGACTTTACTTTCAACCAAATCTAATTCGGCCAACAATTTTCTTAAAACACCGGCATGCTTACGCAATTTTGTTCTCGAAATATCGACATCATCACCGGTTTTAATAGAAACAATCGCAGTTTTAATCTCCCAATTTGACTTCAACAACGCCGCCAACGCTTGACTGTGTGAAACTTGCGCAATTTGAGCAACAATTCTGATTGCTCTATCTTTCAACTTTTCGTTCACTGCTTGTAAATCAATCATAAAGTTTTCGTAAGTTTTGCCAATTTTAATCATCGAACCAGTTGTCAACATATTCAAAATCATTTTTTGCGCTGTACCGGCTTTCAAACGACTTGAACCCGCGATAACTTCCGGCCCGACTTCTGCACAAATAACTTGACCGGCTTCTGCGGCGATTTTACCTTTTGAGTTACAAGTAACGGCAATCGTAGGAGAATTAACCTCATCGGCCTTTGCCAAAACCCCAAGTAAATATTTTGGATTTCCGCTTGCTGAAATCACAACACAGACATCTTTAGAAGTTAAAACCTCAGCATCTTTATAACCTTGTTCGTAATTGTCTTCAGCACCCTCAACCGAAGTTCTTATTGCTGCATCACCACCGGCAATAATCCCTTGCACCATATCTGTAGGAACACTAAAAGTAGGAGGACACTCCGAAGCATCGAGGATACCTAAACGTCCTGAAGTTCCGGCACCAAAGTAAAACAATCTTCCGCCTTTTAAAAACTGCTTGGCTATTGTATCAATAGCATTTGCGATGTTTTCTGCCTCTTCTTCAATAACAAGTGCAACAATTTTGTCTTCCTCGTTCATTTTGCGAACCATATCTACAGTCGACAAAATATCAATATTTTTGGTATTTTCATTCCTGTATTCTGTAATTGCTTCACTCATTTCTCATTCCCCTATATAAACTAATAAACACTAATCTAATTCAATTCTTTTAGCAAATTAACCATTTCAATAGCGCCCTTAGCCGCATCAGAACCTTTATTACCCGATTTTGTACCGGCTCTTTCGATAGCTTGTTCGATATTATCTGTTGTAAGAACCCCGAACATTACCGGAACACCAGTTTGTAGACTTACACTAGCGATCCCCTTTGACAATTCGGCTGAAACATAGTCAAAATGAGGCGTTGAACCCTTTATAATTGCACCTAAAGTAATAATTGCACTATATTTTTTTGTCTGTGCACATTTCATTGTCACAAGCGGAATTTCAAATGCTCCCGGAACTTTCACTACATCAATGTTATCAGAAGACACGCCATGTCTTTCAAGCTCATCAATCGCACCTGCAAGAAGTTTAGACCCGATAAAATCGTTAAATCTTGCAATTACGATACAAAATTTGTCATTCCCTGCTACCAATTTACCTTCAAATGTTTTCATTATTTCTCTCCATAGTTTTTTTATAGCATTATTTTAATACATTTGAAACTATTTTACAACTAAAGGAGCAAAAATCTTATAAAAAATATATATTGAAGACAAAATAAGTAATAAACCACTCAATTTCATCAACAAATCAGAAAGGACATAAAACTTTTTCCAAGTCTTGAGATGAGAAGTCAAAACTCCTGCAACTACTAAAATCAAACCTTGTCCTAATGAGAACAAAAACAACATAATTATTGCTTGAACAATACTTGCAGAAAGCGACGCAAATGCCATTATTCCGGCTAAAATAGGAGTTGAACAAGGGGTACCGATTAGGGCAAAAGTTCCACCTAACAAAACCGGATAAAGGAAATTGCTATGTACATTACCTTTTGGCAATTCTTTTATTAATACCGGCATTTCAAAATCAAGAAACCCTATTAATTTTAACCCCATAACCATAATTATACCGGCCAAAAAGATTCCGAAATATCCACCCGCAAACGAAACAAAAACCTTACCAGTTACGGCACAAAGGATACCAATAACCGAAAATATTATCGCCGTCCCTAAGACAAACGACAATATTTGGAAAAAAGTTTTTATCGGCTTATCTTTTGAATACCCACCGACATACCCGATAATTATAGGCAACATCGCAAGAGAACAAGGCGATACAGACGCTATTAACCCTCCCAAAAACGAAAGTGCAAATAAAAGTATCAAACTTGTTTCTCCACTAAAAAGCGATGCTAAATTTTCCATTATTTTAAGTTCTCCAATTTAATTGACATTTGTTCCTTAGGAATTGCGCCCTCAATTCTATCAACTTGAACACCGTTTGAATCAATCAAAATAATTGTTGGAACAAGTGTAACATTGTATTTTTGGATTTGTGAATCAGTAAATGAAGATTTATTTTGAACCGGAATTTCGGTTAAAACGATTCTATTTTCAAATTGAGGGAAAATTTCTTCAAAAACCTTAGTCATTTCTTGGCAATCACGACACATAGTCGAAGTAAATTTTAAAACTTGAGGTTTACCATTTGCTTCAGATGTTTTTGCAACAGTTTCAGAGTTCCCGGATAACACCCAATATGCAATCAATGGTACTAAAAATACTAATAAAATTGTTATTATATTTTTTTTCATGGCTCTTTCTCCTTTACAAAAATATAATAACGCAAAATCATTTTTTTGATAACACCACTCGGGGAATATTTTGGGATAATAAAAAGAGTTGAATGTTTTTATTCAACCCTTTTTATTAAAATCTAAATAAACTTCATACAGTCCTACTCTTTACACAACACTAAGCCGGTGTTATGGCCTCGGGAATGGTTAATGAATCTCCCGTACGAGGTCGTAGAGAAGAAAGTGCGGTAGTACGCGCCGAAGCTATCGTCCTCACGCCCAGACCAAACCAAAAACGACGAAATGTTTGCATCTGAGAATCCGTATTTTACTCCGATAGATGCACTGTATGTTTTGCCCGCACTGCTGGATAGGTCTTGGTATCCTCCTATTGTTGTGCCGTATATGTCACTTGCGATTGCTGCTAGATCTGCCACGCTTGCCATTTTGGATTTACCTCCGCACATTGCGGCTGCGCCAGCGTAGTAATCTCCTTCACTTCCACTGTAACAGTAATCAAGTTCTAAGTCATCCTTTTGGGCCATACATTCTGCGTAGGTAAGTGGTTTGTTTGCTGCTTGTGGTGCTTTAAAACATCCCTCGTTGATTTCAAAGGCGCACGCGGAGCCTAGGCCACCGGAGTTGAAGGTTATGACGTCATTGGATAGTTTGTTTGGCATTTTGGAGCCATTCCAGTCAAATACCGCGGCTACGCAACCGGATGTACTTGATTGATTGTTTGACCAAGTAATTGGAACTTCGTCAATATCGCATTTTGCGTTGTAGGTTAATATCATTGCAGTACCGTCTGCAGTTACGATACCTACTGTATCACCATATTCTTGAGTGTCGTTCTTTTCCATTTTTAGTTCTTTACCGGTTTTGGTATCTTTTATTTCCCATTCTGTATTGTCATCTAACAATACTTTTTCTGTAGGCCAACATTCGGTTAAGTGTTGGTTATCGCAGACTTTT
>JAZSRN010000019.1:0-18593 GCA_045538535.1 Candidatus Gastranaerophilaceae bacterium
AAAGAAAGGAGTCAAAGAATGACAAAAAAATGTAAAAAAGGTTTCACCCTTGCAGAGGTCCTTATCACCCTAGCAATCGTTGGGGTCGTGGCGGCGTTGACTTTGCCGAACTTAATTGCCGATTACAAAAAGAAATCAGATGTTGTCAAATTAAAAAAAGCCTACTCAACATTACAACAAGCTTGGCGTCGTTCTGAGGTGGATAATGGGCCGTCTGAACATTGGGAAGATTCTTACACTATGGGTGCACAAGCATATTTTGAAAAATATTGGAAACCATATTTCAATAATCCTGTTTTGTGTGAGACCTATCAAGATTGTGGGTATGAGTCTAATTTTCCGCACAGAGATATGTTAGGTGCAAGTATAAGGATGGCAATAGTTCATCCCGGTCGTCGTATTCCGTTCTATCTTCCAGATGGAACTTTGTATGTTATCTATACTGCTGGAGGTGCGGAAGATGCCGTTGGTGCATTAAACCGCGTATTAATAGATATAAATGGTGCAAAATTACCTAATACTTATGGGCGTGATACTTTTATTTTTGAACGGGTAGCTAGTAAAGGGATTTTACCATTTGGATATAATTATTCGATATCAGAACTTGAAAATAATTGTTTGCACAACGGTATAGCTTGTGCTCGTAAAATTATGAGTGAAGGCTGGAAAATGAATTATTAACAAAGTTGAGGTGCTGGGTGAAACCAAATAATAATTTTTTACAAATGCAATCTGAAGGTACAATTGACAATGCGGATGTTCTGTAATTACAGAGCATCCGCATTGATTACACCCCTTCCTAAGGAGAATCAGTATCGGTATCTTCCCCTCTCCCCCGAGGGGCGAGGGGAATACTTAGCGATGTTGGCATAAATTAATTTGCCGTAAAAATTATCCTATAATACATATCTGCTTTTTGGAATTTGCTATGAGGTTTATTTTTCCAAAGTTTTAGGTTAATTTCGGCTGGCAAATCTGTTACTGAAAACATTTTGTCGTATTGCATTGGTGAAATATTGTTGCAACCACCTTCATAACCGCAACTGCTGCCTAAATGTATATAGTCTTTAAATGTTTGTTCGTTTTGAGTAATATTTGAGTTTTCGTCGTACATTTTTATGTTTTGGGTATCGTACGCATAAACATATTGGTAGCCGAAATCAAGTGCGTTTAGACCTGATAATTGAATTAGGTATCGTACGGTTTTGCCATTAACATTTGTACGGATTTTGGGGAAGTGTTTCGAAACTTCGTATTTTGTTACTATTAAATTATCTTTTTCACTATAATTGATTGATTGCGGTATAAATTTTGCGTATTCAGAAGTGCAAAATTCTTGATATTGTTCTATATCCCACAATATATATGGGCTACTCAAACCGACCAAAGTATTTGGGTTATTTATTTGTGTACTTTGTATTGAGGCACCTTCGATATATTCGTGTCGGTCGCCTTTATAATTTAGCGGTTGACATCTCATAGAGCCCCACCAAGGTTTGTAGTCAACTATTGCACCAAAGACTTTTTCGGAAGGTTCGTAGTTTTCTTTTGCGAAAATCGAATATTTTACGTGTTTTTTTCTTATTCTATAAATGTCATCTTTACTTAAAAAATTGTATTCCGAAGGCGAATTGACTTCTAATTCTTTGAATGTTGATGTGTCCGTTATTTTTAAAATTTTGTTATCATTATAAGAAAGAATTAACGGTTTGAATAGTACAAAAAGTATTGCTAAAAATATGATTATTTTTATTCCGAAAAGCCATTCACAAGGAAGTTTGTCCAAAATTGCGTATGAATCCTCTTGTTTTTGACATTCTCCATTTAAAACGTCGTAATCTAACTCCCAGCTTTCAAATTTTCTGAGGTCTTTAATAACATCTTGTGCAAGTTGAGCATCAGAAGATTGCGGGTCAATTGCAATAATTTCTTCTAATAATGGAATAGAATTTTTCGCATCGTAATAATACATAGCTTTCCAATAAAGTGCCTCGGTATTTCGGGGATTTATTTCCAGCACTTGATTGATTTTAGATAAGGCGGTTTGTCTTTGTTCTTCACTTATTTTGTCCGAAGGCATACAAATCAAATCTATTGCTTCTGTCAAAAGTTCTGATTCGTGTATATTTTGGTCTAAAGCCAACAGTTCGTCCGTTATTTTATCTAAGCGTTTTTCTTCGTTTTCCATACTAAATTCGGTACTTTCTTTCTTTTATTTTGTCTGCGATTAAAATAATGTCAAATATAAATGAAACTCCTACCAACGCTATAAGTGGCAAAAACATCATTAGCCAAGACCAATCGCCTTTTCTTGTGAACATAAATTCAACAAAATTCCCCATACCAAATATCGGGATTAATCCAATTACAAAAAATATTATGGACATCCATTTAAAACCTTGTTCTTGCGATTTGGAGAGGATTTGTTTAAAACCTAGTTGTAAATAATCTTCAATTTTTTCTTTAATATCGTTAATTTCCATATAGCCTTTAAAACAATACGAAAAATTTTGCATACCTCTGCTGTAATCTATTACGGAATATACGAACTTTATTACATTTGATGGTACATTAAAGAGGGTGAAAGTTTTACCGTTCAGAACAGAAAATTTCAATTCAATTTCACTAACCGCAGGATATGAACCGTGTTTTGTAGAAACTCTTATGGTATGTAAAATCATTTCTAATTTTTCGATTTCACTATAATCGCAAGTGACATTGCATTGTGGCATATTAAAATTGAAATTCATTCTACCTTGCAAAAATTCGATGGATTTTAGATTTAAGGATGAATTAAATTCTTTTAATGCCTTGTTTCTTTGAACAATACTTGAAATTAAGCAACCATAAAATATTATCGGTAAAAATATAAAGATTAAACACGCAACAAACTTATCATCGCTAAAAACAACCTTGAATACAGAAACATACCAATTGAAAAAATCCCAAACGGAATAATTGTTAGTCGTCATACAAAGATAACAAACGATAGCAATAATCGTTAAAACAGCACAAACTATTGCCAATGTAACGACCAATTTTATGGATCTATTTGCGGAGATATTATCTATTTTCATATAACCAACCTCGTGCCAGTATTATATATGAATTTTTGTTAGGGTGTCAAGCATTGACAACTCTGAATAGCAAAAAAAATTTTTTTCATATTTTAAAAAAACATCTTGAAAAACTTTGAAAATCTGTTATCATATAAAAAACGAAAGGATTGACATGAATAAACTTGAAGTTAAAGAAATTTCTACTTTTATGGAAAATAATACAAGAAAAACTCGTCTAGTAATTGCCCAAAACGGAATTGATACAGAAATTATTCTAAACGGTGGCGGAAAGCTAAAAGTAGCTGTAGAAGCGTAAATTCGTGCTTGTTTTATTTATCCTTCCATAGTGTAATCTTGAGATGTTTCGTCTTCGTCTTCATCTTCGTCTTCAAATTTTGGAACCCAGATTTTTAGTAAATAAATATCTCCGGTATTAAGTTGTAGTGATTCGCCTTTTTCGACATAAGAAAAAGGGGATGCTTTGTATGCCGAAACAACCGAAGATTTTGCGCGGTTGCCTTCCGGATTTTTCACAGCACCTTCAACTGCTGCAACACCGGTTGAAAGTCCCTTTACGAAATAACCTCCAACACCTAAAGCAACTGATTTGGCAGCATCTTTTTTGTCTAAAGTTGTTGTGTATTTTGCAAAAGTTTCGTGTTCAAAATCGTGTTTAATTCCGCTATTATCAATATAATATTTAGCTTTTAGTTTAAAATTAGCATTGCGTTTTAAGCGTTTTGGGTCTTTTACATCCATTACTTCAAAATAAACTTTGTAACCTTCTTCCAGAACTGTTTTGTCAGCAAGTTTGGAATCTTCAACAACTTTTACGACAAGAGTTTCAGAAGGATTGTTGCTATCAAAATTGCTTAGTCCTTCCACTTTCGTTGATTTTGTAAGCGCTGCAGGCCTTGCCATAACCGGCATAGCTGCTATTATAAAAGTTAAAATACTTAAACAAATTATTAATTTTTTCATTATAAAATTCCTTTTTTCAAAAATTTTATCACGTTTTGATAAAAACTGTCAATCTATTTCAACATTGGTTTTAAAAATTTGCCTGTTACTGAATTTTTATTTTTGCAAATTTCTTTAGGGGTTCCGGTTGCAACAACTTTTCCGCCGCCATCGCCCCCTTCCGGCCCCAAATCAATTATGTAATCTGCAATTTTAATTAAATCAAGATTATGTTCAATGATTAAGATTGTGTTGCCTTGATCTGCCAATGCTTGTATAATTTTTATCAGCTTGTCTAAATCTGCCCAGTGCAAACCGACTGAGGGTTCATCCAAAAGATAGAGAGTTTTGCCGGTTGCTTTTTTGTTTAGTTCTGAGGCGAGTTTTATTCTTTGTGCTTCACCACCTGAAAGCGTTGTTGCACTTTGACCAAGCTTGATATAATCGAGTCCGACATCATTTAGGGTCTGAAGTTTGTTTTTGATTTTAGGAATGCTGTCGAAAAATTCCAAGGCTTCTTTAACGCTCATTTCCAAGACATCTGATATGGTTTTGCCTTTATATTTAACCTCTAATGTTTCTCGATTGTAGCGTTTGCCTTTGCAAACATCGCATTTTACATAGACATCAGAAAGGAAGTTCATTTCAATTTTTAAAACTCCGTCACCTTTACAAGCTTCGCACCGTCCGCCTTTGACGTTAAAACTAAAACGACCTTGCTTATAGCCTCTTAATTTTGCTTCATTAGTTTTTGCATAAAGTTCTCTTATTGGAGTAAAAACATCGGTATATGTTGCCGGATTGGAACGAGGAGTTCTGCCGATAGGTGATTGGTCAATATCAATAATTTTGTCAATATGCTCAAATCCGGTTATTTCTTCAACCCCTTGAGGTTTAGGTTTGTTTTTGCGCAATTTGTGAACGGCGTATTCATAAATCAAATCTTGCATCAATGTAGATTTGCCGGAACCGGAAACTCCGGTTAAAACAACAATTTTGCCAAGCGGAATATCTACATCAATATTTTTTAAGTTGTTTAAATGCGCATTTTTAACCCGCAAAAATTCCCCGTTACCGTCTCTAATTTTTTCCGGTATAGGGATAAATTTTTCTCCGCTCAAATATTGTCCGGTCAAGGACTTTGGTTGTGCCATAATGTCTTCAACTGAACCTTGCGCAACAATTTTACCTCCGTTTATTCCGGCTTTTGGCCCAATATCAACAATATAATCGGCATTTCTTATGGTATCTTCATCGTGCTCGACAACTATTAACGTGTTGCCGAGATTGCGCAATTTTAAAAGAGTCTTGATAAGCATTTCGTTGTCACGTTGGTGCAAACCTATTGAAGGTTCATCAAGAACGTACAAAACCCCCGAAAGACCGCTTCCTATTTGAGTTGCAAGACGAATTCTTTGTGCTTCGCCACCAGATAGCGTACCAGCCATACGTGCTAAATTAAGATAGCTTAAGCCTACATCCATAAGGAATTTTAATCTTGCGCGAACTTCGTCTAAAATTTGTTTCGCTATTTTTAGTTTGCTATCCGAAAGTGTTAAATATAAATCGGAGACAAAATCGTAGGCTTCGTCAATTGATAATGTTGTAAATTCATAAATATTTAAGCCTTTTTCAATTTGAGTATCTGTCCATTTTTCAGGATGTTTTAGTGCACCTTTAATCCGTACAGCAAGCGGAAAAGGTTTAAGTCTTGCCCCTTTACATTTTGGACAAGGTTTTGCTATCATGTATTTTTCAAGTTCTTCTCTCCAATAGCCTTCTGCACTTTCGTTATACTTTTTATCTAAATAAGGTATTACTCCGATAAAACGTTGGTATTTTGTTTCGTACCTATGCGTTCCGAAGCGTTTAGTTTTGATTTTTATGATATCAGGAGCGCCAAAAAGAATAATGCTCTGATGATTTTCCGGCAAATTTTCAAACGGTATTGTCATATCGATACCAAAATTGTCACAGACAGATTTTAGGGTATCTTCATAGTAATCAGTCGTGGTTTTGCTCCAAGGATAAATTGCGCCATCTTTGAGAGATTTTGTTCTATCCGGTACAACTAAATTAACATCAACAACCCAATCTGCCCCAAGGCCGGAACATCTATCACATGCGCCATAAGGAGCATTAAAAGAAAAAATTCTCGGTGCAAGTTCTTCAAAACTTATGTTGCAATTTGGGCAAGCTAATTTTTCTGAAAATACTATTTCATGCGAAGATTTGCCGTCAAAAACTTCTACAACTGTCAACCCATCGGATTTTTGGGATGCGATTTGAACACTGTCCGCAATTCGTGATTGCGCTTCATTTTTTACTACAATTCTGTCAACAACAACGTAAATATCGTGTTTTTTTGTTTTGCTAAGTTCTATTTCATCTTCATCTAGGTTATAAATTTCACCGTCAACTTTTACTCGAACAAAACCTTCTTGTCTAAGTTCTTCAAAAGTTGATGAAAATTCACCTTTTTTACCTCTAACAATCGGTGCCATAATCTGGATTTTTGTACCGTCACCAAGTGCTAAAACTCTTTCTACAATTTCGTCAATAGTTTGGGGTTTTATAGGATTTCCGCATTCCGGACAGTATGGAGTCCCTATACGTGCATACATAAGCCGCAAGAAATCGTATATCTCCGTAACGGTTCCAACAGTTGAGCGCGGATTGTTTGAAGTTGATTTTTGGTCGATTGATATGGCCGGCGAAAGTCCGTCAATATAATCAACATTTGGTTTGTCCATTTGCCCGAGAAATTGGCGTGCATAAACCGATAAACTTTCGACATAGCGTCTTTGACCTTCAGCAAAAATAGTGTCAAAAGCAAGCGAACTTTTTCCCGAACCTGAAACTCCCGTAAATACAACTAATTCATTCTTTGGGATTTTTAAAGATACGTTTTTTAAATTATGTTCTTTTGCACCCTTTATAGTAATTTCTTCAAGCATAAATTTCCTCTTTGCAAACATTATTACATAAAGAAAAAATTTATCAAAAACAAAACAAACCCCACTCAAATTGAGCGGGGTAAATGCTATCTCCAAGTCTCGGTAGCGTTCTTAACAGAGGGACATTTATTCGCGTCCCACTCCGGCATTATGAAACTTTAGAAGTTGTCCCAAATGCCACTCTCTCGCTTTGGCATCTTCAATTGAGTTTTTAATTTGTTCTAACTCTGCCAAAAGTGTTGTTAAGTCTTTTCTTTGTTCGCTATAGGCACGATTTAAGACTTGTCTTTCGACATCTATATCGCACCACATTGGTGTAAATCCACCTTGTTCAAAAAATTCTTTTGCATCCATAATATTACCTCCAAAATTAAACATTCTTTTGAGACATAAAAGATTGAATTAAATCTAATACATCAAAATTTCCATATTTGAATGTATAAAGTTGGTTTGCATAATCAGGGTCTGTAATTTTTTGTAATTCTAGCATTTGTTGATAATTCAAAGAATTGAAATCAAAACTTGTCATTTCCCCGTAATCAA
Organism: Candidatus Gastranaerophilaceae bacterium; assembly: GCA_045538535.1. Lineage (GTDB taxonomy): Bacteria > Cyanobacteriota > Vampirovibrionia > Gastranaerophilales > Gastranaerophilaceae > RUG14219. The sequence continues at coordinate 7,520 of JAZSRN010000019.1, forward strand.
TCATCAACTCTTCCATATCCATAATTTTCTTTTCTTCATCTGCCATTTTACACACTCCTTAAACTTTGTGATAACAAAGTGTAAGTCGACAAAATGAAACAAAAACTTTAGATATTTTTACTCTTCTGTTACATAATTTTACAAAACAATTTCGTAAATCTAAAATTCAAGTCTATTTAATTACTTCCAATTTATCATAATCAGCCAAATAAGGAAGATGAGCCTCGGTAATCAATTCACCCGGAAGCAAAATTGCAATTCCCGGAGGACATTCGGCGATAACTTCTGCGGAAATTCTTCCTATTGCATCCATTTTAGAAACAGTTTCTTTTTCAGAATAGAATGCCTCGCGCAAACTCATTTTGATTTGCGGAGTAAGCATTGGCATGTGTTTTTTATTTTCAAGATAATAAATATCAGAATAATTTGTTACATCAATTTTTTTGAGACATTTTACAAGATATTCAATATCTTTTCTTGTATTGCCAATGTTGGAAAGTATTAACAAACCTGCGTCTGAGGCGCTTTCAACTTCGATATTGAAATCAATTTCTAAAATGGATTCCAAACGCTTGCCACTTAATTTGTCAGATTTGATAAATACTTTTGTAATATCGGTTTTATATCCAAAATCAGGTTTTAGATGATGAATAGTCTTTAATTTATCAATTTCGCGTCTTAAATATTTTGCATTGTTAACGGCGCGCTCAATTTGTTTTCTGCCTCTTTGGCTGTCAAGATTTGCGCGTGCTGCATCCAAACTGGCCAAAAGCATTAATGAAGGACTTGTTGTATGTAAAAGTTTCAAAGCCTTTTCAACTGCATCACAATCCAAACAAGAATTTTCAGCAATATGAAGCATTGAACTTTGACTCATACTTCCGCCGGTTTTATGTAGAGAATGTACAACCGCATCTGCTCCGAGTTTGAGTGCACTTTCCGGAAGATGTTCATTGAAATTCCACAAAGTCGCGTGTGCTTCATCAACAATCAAAGGCACATTATATTTTTTGCAGATAGTTGAAATTGATTTTATGTCGGATACTACACCTTCATAGGTCGGGTTGGTAATCCAAACCATTGCAACATCATTATTTTCTTGGAGCATAGATTCAATGCTTTCAGGTGAAATATTACCCCAAATTCCCCAATTTTCGAACTTATTAGGAATTAGCCATAAAGGTTCTGCTCCGGAAATAATCATGCCTGTCAAAATTGAGCGATGACAATTTCTATTTGTAATAATTTTTTGACCTTTTTTAGTTAAACCCATTGCAAGCGCTAAATTTCCGGCAGTGGAACCATTAAGCAAAAAGAATGTCTTTTTTGCACCAAACGCTTGTGCGGCAAGTTCTTGCGCTTCTTTGATAGGTCCTGTTGCCGGGTGTAATGTTCCCAATCCGTCAAATTCATCAGTTGTATCCAAGTTGAGCGCTTTTTTGCCGATTAATTTTTTAAATTCAGGTAAAGCACCGTTTCCTTTTGTATGTCCAGGAATATGGAATTGATAGGTAGGATTTTCAGAAGCTTTTTTTAATGCTTCTACTATAGGGGCTTTCACCTTTTGTACAATTTTATTTCTGTGTTGGTTTTTTATTACAAGTGTCATACTAAGAATAATACACTAAAAAAAAATTTTTTGACACTTTTTTTACGAACCCTTTTTAAATGTTTACAATACACTTATAATTCAATATTTATATGTGTTTGCGAACTTTAGCCGTTTCTTTTATGAAGAAAACAAACGGTAAAATCAAAATTACTGCTACGGCAAAATATCTAAACGTTTCGACATACCCCCAAAGCATGGATTGTTGTTGTAATAGTCCGTAAATTTTTGCTTGTGCCATGTGCGTTGCAGTTGCCAAATCCGTTTGAGTTGCAAAAGTTGCGGTTAATGCATTTAGTCTTTCTAAATAAACTTCGTTTGTTTCTGATAAATTTCCGACCATCATCATTTGATGTGCTTGTCCAAATCGTGAAATCATAGTTGTTGCAATAGATGTACCAATTGCAGCACCGGTATTTTTAAACAAGTTTTGAACGCCTGCGGCATTGGTTTGTTGTTCATTTTTTAATGTTGCACAAGAAACATTTGACATAGGAACCATTGCCAAAATCATTCCTAAACCGAAGGTGAAGTTTGGTAGTGCAATATCTACAAGGGAGATATTTGTGTTAATTTGTCCAAACATCAATCCGCCAATACTTAAGATTACCAAACCAGCCATAATAATAGGTTTGGCGCCAATTTTAGGCATTAATGCTCCGAAAATAAATGATGCAGTGAAACATCCCAATCCGCGTGGAACCATAGAAATTCCACTCAAGAACGACGTATAACCCAATAATGTTTGTAACATTGAAGGTAACACTGCAGCGGAAGCCATCATTACTCCTACCAATACAACTTGTCCGATAGTCCCGAATACAAAATTGTTGTTTTTCAAAATAGATAAATCAATCAGCGCGTTTCCGCTTTTTCTTTTCTTTAGTTGTATACCGACAAAAGCAAAAAACGATAACATTGATATCGTAAATAATTTGCAAATAAACTCAGACCCGAACCAGTCCATATCGTTACCTTTGTCAAGTACAACTTGCAATGTTAAAAGCCATATCGCAAGGAACGCAAAACCCGAAAAATCCATGGTTACATTTTTTTGTTTCCGAGAATATGGAGGTTCTTCCACATATTGTTTTGTCAGATAAAGCGTTATAATCCCGAACGGAATATTAATCAAATAAATAAAAGGCCACGACCAATTTTCGGTAATCCAACCGCCAACCGCCGGCCCCATAATAGGTGCCATTACAACCCCTAAACCAAATACAGCCATTGCGGCAGGAAGTTTTTCTTTAGGGAAAATTTCGAAAATCAAAGCTTGGGCAATAGGCATAATTCCACCACCGCCAATACCTTGCAGAATTCTTGAAAATAACATCATCGGCATTGAATTTGCCAATCCGCAAAGTATAGATGCAATGGTAAAAATAAGGATACTCAACAAGAAAAATTGTTTACGTCCCATTAATTTGCACAAAAAATCTACCGCCGGAATTGTAATTCCACTTGCAACAAGATAACTGGTAATTATCCAAGTTGATTCATTATGGCTGATTGAAAAAGTTCCCGCCATATAAGGTAAGGCAACATTCGAAATCGTTTCGTCCAGTGCAAACATAAAAATTGAAAGCATTATCGGAACCATTGTTACCCAAGGATTTATTTTAAATTTCCATTCTTGTTCTATTACTCCGGCTTGTGTCATTTATTCTCTCAAAGATTATTATCATATCTTGTAGAAAAATCTACAAGCTTCATTAGAACACAAATACAAAAATTTTGCAAGAACGATTAATCAAATTTAATTGTGTATGTTTTTGATACGTCTTCTCTTATTGAGCGCAAAAGCTTTATAACTTCGTTAATTTTTTTGGAATTTTCTTCAAGGCGCAAATTTTCAACGTGGGTATCAATAGCTTTTCCGATTTTGTTATAAATTTCCAAACCTTTTTGTGTAATGGTCAATTTCATTATAAGTTTTGTATTTTGTTTTGTCGGAGTTCTTTTTATTAACCCTTTTTCTTCCAATCCCATCAAGAAACGTCCGGTATGTGCGCGTCCTTTTAAAATCATTTTTGCAAGTTCTATTTGAATTATATCAGGATACATATACAGACAATCCAAGATAACGAATTCATCGTGTGAGATTTCGAAATTGTTTTCTTTAAAAAAGCATACTGCTGCTTCGTGTAATATTCTTGATGTCAACTCCAATTCGTATGGAAGACTTTTTGTATAATGTTTTACCAATACTTAATTCCTTATAATTTAGCATTATTTTTTGTGATTAAAAACTTTTATTATGTGCAAAACTGAAGCGGCGACGGTTAATAAACTAAAATATTTATGCGAATTTCGGATAGCTTTGTTGCGAGCCATTCCGGTAGCCATAGTCAATCCCATCGCTCCCATTGCGACATAGCCGGTGTTAACGGCGTTCAATTTTGGGAGTGTCCATTTGGATTGGTTGTTATAAGTATCTGATGCCTTAAACGATATTATTTTCATTATGGAACTATACTAAAACATAAAATATATTTTTGCAATAGATAATATAAAAAATAATTAAATTATTAAAACTTAATTTGTCGGGTTTGGTATTAGAGGCGATTTTCTCTAAATGAAAATCGCCAAATAACCAAATAACCAAATAACCAAATAACCAAATAACCAAATAATCAAATAATCAAATAATCAAATAACCGAGTTAATCACCTTTACACAACACTAAGAAGCCGCTGTAGCCTCGGCCGCCGTAGGCCCAGTTCGAGTTCGCAGAGTAGAAGTTTCGGTCGTATGCGAAGTCGCTATCGTCCTCACGCCCAGCCCAAACATAAAATTGCGCGGAGTTTGGATCCGGAAAACCGTATTTTGCTCCGATAGAAACATTATATGTACCTTCTTTGTAATCGTATTCTCCTATGGTTGTGCCGTATATGTCACTTGCTATTGCTGCTAAATCTGCAAGGCTTGCCATTTTGGATTTACCTCCACACATTGCGGCTGCACCGGCATAGTAATCGTCTCCGTTGTAGCAGTAATCAAGACCAAGGGCATCTTTTTGCGCAGTACATTCTGCATAAGTTAATGGCTTGCTTACTGTTGTTGGAGCCTTGAAACAACTACCATTGATTTCGAAGGCGCATGCGGAGCCTAGGCCGCCGGAGTTGAAGGTTATGACGTCATTAGATAGTTGGTTTGGCATTTTACTTCCGTTCCAGTCGAATATCGCACCGATACAACCCGTTGTACTTGATTGATTATTACTCCAAGTAATTGTTTTGTTTTCATCGATATCACATTTTTTATCGTAGGTCAAAATCATAGCCGTACCGTCGGCCGTTACGATACCTACTGTGTCATCATAATCAACGCTATCACTTTCCGGCATTTTTAAGTTTTTAGCCTTTTTTGTTTCCTTTATTGCCCAAGTATTACCTTCATCATCTAAGATAACCTCTTCTGTCGGCCAACACTCGTTTAGTTTGTCGTTTGTACAAATCTTGGCTATTTTTAAATGGTTTTGCAATTCGTTTACAAATTCAATTGTACTACCATAACCGTTTAATGTTGTTACAGATAACATTTTATCTGTTGCTTTGCTGAATTTTTGTTTAATATTCTGGATACGAGCGGTTTTTACTCGTTCTTGAATATTCGCAATCAACGCCGGCATCGTAATCGCTGCTACTACCCCGACGATAGCTAGGGTAATCAATACTTCTGCTAAAGTGAATCCTCTTTTTTTCATGTTTATCCTCCAAAATTATAGTTTCTTTTCTTCTTTTAATGGTTTATAAACTATTTAATCTTATTATAAACTATTGTTCTATGTTTGTCAATCTATAGAATAATAGTATGGAAGATAAAGAATTTTTGAAAAGAACCGGTTTAAAAATAAAGATTTTGAGAACTCTCAAAAATCTTTCACAAGATGATATTTCTAACAAACTCAATATTGACAAGAGTTATTACAGCAAGGTGGAAAGAGGGCTTACAAATCCAACACTTTTGTATCTAAAAAATATCGCAGAAGTCCTTGGCACTCAACTTGAAGAACTGGTAAATCCACAATTAGATATATAAAAAGCGGAAGGGTTTTAATCTTCCGCAATTTTTTGTTAGGTCTTTTATTTTACAACGATATTAACCAATTTTTTCGGAACAACAATCGTTTTAACGATGGTTTTACCTTTCGTAAATTGTTTTACTTTCTCGCTTGCTAAAGCCATTGTTTTTAATTCCTCTTCTGATGAGGATTCATCAGCTTCGATTTTGTCACGAACTTTGCCGTTTACTTGGACAATTAAGGTGATTGAACTCATTTTGGCAAGGTTTTCGTCCCATTCGCACCAAGCTTGTTCGTGAATAGAACCTTCTCCGCCCAATTCAGACCAAGCCTCTTCGCACAAGTGTACTGCAACCGGTGCCATAAGTTTGAGCAATGACTTGATTGCAAAACTGAATACGATTTTGTCTTCGTCTTGCCATTGAGCTTGTGTAACCCAATCATATATTGCGTTTGTCAATTCTCTGTATTTTGAGATTACAGTGTTGAATTGGAAATCGTTTGATATGTCGTTTGTAATGCTTTTTATTGCAATATGAACGATACGTACCAAGTCGTCATTTGATTTTGTCAAACTTCCGACTATAGGAGTTGAATTTGCAAGGTCGATTTTGTCTGCGTTACCCGACATTAGACGCCAAACACGATTTAAGAATTTGTAGCAACCTTCAACACCGGCATCAGACCAGTCAAAATCTCTGGCCGGTGGTGAATCTGAAAGGATGAACAATCTTGCAGTATCCGCACCATAATTTTCAAAGATTTCATCCGGGTCAACGGTATTTCCTTTTGATTTTGACATTTTAGAACCGTCTTTTAGTACCATACCTTGAGTTAGAAGGTTTTTGAAAGGTTCATCAAAATCAAGCAAGCCCAAATCTCTCAACGCTTTTGTGAAAAATCTGGAATATAAAAGGTGTAAAATTGCGTGTTCAATACCACCAACGTATTGATCAACCGGTAACCATTTGTTTACTAAATCTCTGTCAAAACATTTATCCGAATTTTTCGCATCGGAATATCTTAGGTAATACCAACTTGAGCATACAAAAGTATCCATTGTATCGGTTTCACGTTTTGCGTGTCCGCCACAAATAGGGCAAACTGTATCTTGGAAAGTTTTTGATGTCAAAATCGGGGATTTTCCGACCACTGAAAAATCAACGTCTGTAGGTAATTTGACCGGTAATTGGTTTTCCGGAACCGGTTGAATTCCGCACTTATCGCAATAAACTATAGGAATTGGTGCACCCCAGTAACGTTGACGAGAAACAAGCCAATCGCGAAGTCTGTATTGAGTTTTGAATTCACCAAAACCTTCATCTACAGCTTTTTGTGTAATTGCTTTTTTTGCTTCGGTGTTTTTCATTCCGTCAAATTCGTTTGAATTTATCAAAATGCCTTCTTCAACGTAAGCTTCTTCTTTACAATCAGAAGGGTTTTCAGGGTTTTGAATAACCACTTTTAGTGGCAAATTGTATTTCTTTGCAAAATCAAAGTCTCTTGTATCGTGTGTCGGAACGGCCATAACTGCACCGGTTCCGTATTCAACAAGAGCATAATCTGCGGTCCAAAGTGGGAAAATTTCGCCATTGAAAGGGTTGCGACAATGAGTACCGAGAGGAACTCCGGTTTTAACTCTATCTGTCGAAAGTCTTTCGATTTCAGTCATTTTACGAGCGTTGGCTCTGTATTCTTCAACTGCTGAAATGTTTTCAGGAGTTGTAAGTTTTTCGATATCTTTGTATTCCGGTGCAACAACTAAATAGGTAATTCCATGAACAGTATCAGGTCTTGTTGTGTAAACCGGAACTTCCATTTTTTCGCCTGAAGGTGCATCAACTACTTCAAAGCGGAAAATTGCACCTTGAGATTTGCCAATCCAGTTTGCTTGCATTGTTTTTACGTTATCTCCCCATCCAGGAAGTTTGTCCAAATCTTCAAGCAAAACTTCTGCATAATCCGTAATTTTTAAGAACCATTGAGAAAGATATTTTTTCTCAACAATGCTATCACAACGCCAACATTTGCCGTCGATTACTTGCTCATTTGCAAGTACGGTTGCGCATTTGTCACACCAGTTTACGGCAGCTTCTTTTTTGTACGCTAATCCTTTTTTATATAATTGTAAAAATAGCCACTGTGTCCATTTGTAGTAGTCTTCTTTGCAAGTGGTAACTTCTCTGTCCCAATCGTAAGAAAGGCCGAGCATTTTGAGTTGTTTTGTCATATATGCAATGTTTTCGTCTGTCCATTTTGCAGGGTCTGCGCCGTTTTTCATTGCTGCGTTTTCGGCCGGAAGCCCAAAACTATCCCAACCCATTGGATGAAGTACGTTAAAGCCTTGCGCTTTTTTAAATCTTGCGATTACGTCCGTAATGGTGTAATTTCTAACGTGTCCCATGTGAAGTTTTCCTGATGGATACGGGAACATCGAAAGGGCATAATACTTTGGTTTGTCCGAATCGTTCGGTGTGTGGAATGCACCAGAGTCTTCCCAATGTTTTTGCCATTTTTTCTCTATTTCTTGTGGAAAATATGCTTGTTTCATCTTATATCATTCTCCCTAACTTATAATTAATTTAAGTAGAAGTTACCACAAAGAAATTATTTTATCAAATTATATTCTTATTAGTATTCAATCCCGCGTCTTGCCATTACTCCGGTGTCCCAATAGTGTTTAACGGGTTCAATTTTCGATACTAAATGCGCGATTTCGATAATTTTCGGATTTGCGTCACGCCCAGTCAAAACGATTTCCATCTCTTCCGGTTTGTTTTTTAAAACATTAACAACTTCATCGACATCTATAATATTTAGGGCGATTGCGATATTTGCTTCGTCCATAATAATAAGATTATACTCATTATTTTTTATAGCTTTTTTGACAAGTTCCCAACCTTCTTTTATTGCGGTTGTGTCGTCTTCGTTTTTGTTATCAGTGTAAACTATTCTATCCAAACCGGCTTGAACGATAGTAAGATTATCTTTGATTGAAGGCGATAAATTTTGGAATGATTTTAATTCTCCGTAATCGTCCCCGCCTTTTGTAAACATTACAAGTAAAACTTTCCAACATCTGCCGAGTGCTCTCATTGCAAGTCCTAATGATGCGGTTGTTTTTCCTTTGCCGTCTCCGGTGTAGACTTGGATGTAGCCGTGTTTTTCCCAGTTTGGGTTGACCAAATTGTTATTGCAAAAATCAGACACTAAAATTTCTCCTTAACATTTTCATTATAGTATAATAAAAATATGGAGAATAAAATTATCCTTCGGAATAAATTTAAAGAAATAAGAAAAACTCTGGATATGCAATCCAGAAGTTTTGCGTTGTGTGAACTTTTAAGGTTACACAAAATTTATTTGAAGTCGAAAAATGTTTTGATTTTTTATCCGCTTAATGATGAAGTTGATTTACGGATATTGTTGACTGATGACAAAAATTTCTATCTTCCTCGTGTTTGTGGCAAAAATTTGGATATTTGTCCATACTCAAAAGGTGATGAACTTGTTATTTCAAAGTTTAATATTTGCGAACCTTGCACAAATCCTATTTCGCCAAGCAATCTTGATTTAATTGTTGTTCCTGCGCTTGCGTGTGATAAAGATAATTTTCGTTTAGGTTACGGCGGTGGATTTTATGACAGATTGTTGAAAAATCATCCTTCAATCCCTACAGTTACGCTTATTCCGGAAGAACTTTTGTGTGAAAAATTACCGATAGAAGAATACGATGAAAAAGTGGATTTTGTGATTTCATGTTAAAAAGGACCCAACACTTGTTGAGTCCTTTAATAGGGGTTAGTTAAAGGATAGGATTATAAGGTAAATTTATCGTTTATCTCTAGCCGACATAATTAGGTTGGAATTGTTTTATACCTTCTTGTTCACCTTTTTTGACTGCTTCGAGTTCTTGTTCTAACATTTTGAGTTGAGTTTCGATTTTTGTTTTTTCTTCGATAATTTGTTTTTCTTGTTGGTTTAACAACGCCGATTCTTGTTTTGACGCCATTTCCCTTTGCTGTTTGTACAAACTTTGGAAAATCCATTGTTGATACATAGCTTGTGCGTTCGGGTCTGGCATTTGCATCATTTGTTGTTGAATCATCGGTGCCATTTGACCCATTTGTTGTTGAGCTCCGAAAATCGACGCATTGTGAGAATACATCATAAACATCATCTGCCTATTAAACATTGATGCAGGTGTGTTCATCATATCGTGCATTGAAATTGAACCGTCGGCAATATTTGCGGCGTATTGCTGCAAATCCGACAACTTTCTTGTCAAATTCAATAGACGATACTGAAGTTGATGCTGTTGATTTACAATGGCGAGTTTTCGAGCCGTGAAAATCAGTATAGCCATTTCCTTACTCCTACCTAAGTTTTTCTAACTAACCTATTTGATTTTAAATAACCTTTACCTACATGTATATAAAAACATGCAACTCCAAGGAATTGCATGTTTTTACGCCTATTGTTAAGATTTGTTAATATTTTAATTTTTATTATTTTTCTCTGGTAATAACTTTGTCAATCAAACCGTATTCTAAAGCTTCTTGAGCAGAAAGATAATGGTCACGTTCGCAATCAGCTTTTACTTTTTCGTAATCTTGGCCGCTGTTATCTGCAATGATTTGCGTAAGCATTTTTTTCATTCTCAAGATTTCTTTTGCTTCAAGTTCGATATCTGTTGCTTGACCTTGCGCTCCGCCTAATGGTTGGTGAATCATAATTCTTGCACCCGGAAGGGCCATTCTTTTTCCTTTTGCGCCGGAACATAATAGGAAAGCACCCATTGAGGCAGCTTCGCCTAGACAAATCGTGCAAACATCTGATTTGATAAGATTCATTGTGTCATAAATTGCCATACCGGCTGTAATTACGCCACCTGGGCTGTTAATATATAACATAATGTCTTTTTCTGAGTTTTCGCTGTCTAATAACAATAGTTGTGCAACTACGGAATTTGCAACATCATCGTCGATTTCTGTTCCAAGGAAAATAATTCTTTCTCTTAATAACCTTGAAAAAACATCGAAAGAACGCTCGCCACGAGACGAAGATTCAATAACCGTAGGCATATAGTTCATAATTTTTAAGTATTCTTCTTTGTTCATAAGTCTCTCCTAAAATTTATTTTTACATTATATTACGAAAATTACTTTTCTGCAAGATGGTTTGTTGGAGAAGAAAGTCTTTCATCGTCTTATTTAGATTTTAATAAAAGACTTGTCATTTGTTAAAAAATTTGATATATTGGGAACATGAAAACTATGAGATTAGATAAATTGTGCATAGATTTTGTTGAGGAAGTTGAAAGCTCTAAATTGCCCGAAACCCTTGCTATGACTGCGTTTGCGCCTACGGGGGGGGGGGCAATCCAAGCGTAGAGCGGGTTTGCGCCCTATTGGGTGTCTAAAACCCAGTAATATCAA
>JAZSRN010000016.1:0-16692 GCA_045538535.1 Candidatus Gastranaerophilaceae bacterium
TTAATCATAATTATAATACTGACATAACCTATACAAAGGAGAAGTTTATGAAAAATAAAGCTTTCACGCTTGCAGAAGTCCTTATCACTTTAGGCATTGTTGGAGTTGTTTGTGCACTGACAATTCCGCAACTTATCGCCAAATATCAACAAGAAAAAACCGTAGTACAGCTAAAAAAATTTTATAATGAAATAAATAACGCAGTGAGGATGTCTGTTGTTGACAATGGAGATGTAAATCTTTGGTCAGATACAATAGGTGATTATTCCTATGAAGAAAATGTACAATTTTTGCATACATATATTTTCCCATATTTGAAAATTGATAAATTTGAAAAATGCGAAAAGTCACTAAATGGAAGAGCCGTATGTACACTCTTATTAGATGGAAGAAAATTTTTATATAGTAGGGATCAAAATGGCACCGATATTGCGTTATATATTAATGGGAAGGAAGAACGCACTCCAAGGAATTATTTTTCTTTTCAACTAAACAAAACAAATTATGATATTGATATTCCTACAACTTTTGTCGAACCTTATCAATTTCAATGGGATGGAGATATAGAAACCTTACAAACACATTCCATACGTGGTTGTCGTGATGATATCTCAAGTATCGGGCAATATAACTTTTGTACAAAATGGATACAACTAAACAACTGGAAAATTCCGGATGGATATCCTTGGAACGGAAAATATAACTATAACATATCTGAAACTTAAATCAACCGTTTTACAATCTTTGCAGCCATAAAAATCCCCGCACAACTCGCAACAAAAGGAGTCGACGCCGGTGTTATTTTTGTAAATTCGATATTTTCTCCTAACTTTGTTGTAATTTTTTCAGTCGAGGAAATTTTTTCTTCGCAATGTGGCCGTTCCTTACTTGTAACAACTGTTATACCACTCTCAATTCCACGCTTTTTTAATTGATAAAGCACACTTGAAACAAATGGCGCATTTTTATCCTCAATTTCACTTATATCAGATATATACAACTTAGTAGGATCAACCCGATTACCGGCACCCATTGAGGAAATAACCGGGATATTATTTTTTACACAATAATCCAATAATGCAACTTTTGAACGCATTGTATCTATTGCATCAGCAACGAAATCAACCGTTTTGCCTCCAAATTGAAAAATTTGTTCCATGTTGTTTTCACTCAAAAAATCATCCACAACATTAATTTTCAATTCCGGATTTATGTCCAAAAGCCTTTGACGGAAAAGTTTAGCCTTACTTTGACCAACCGTAGAATGCAATGCTACCAATTGTCTATTTATATTAGAAACCGACACCTCATCAAAATCGACAATCGTAACTTCACCAACTCCCGCCCTTACAAGTGCCTCAACACAAAAACCACCAACTCCGCCGAGTCCGAAAACTGCAACATGTTTGGTGGTTAATAATTCTTGAGCTTTTTCGCCCCAAAAAAGTGAATTTCTTGAAAAAACCTCTTTCTTATCCACTTTTTAACTTCTTTCTAGCCGATTATGCCATAACCCAAAAGGAAAGTGCAAAGAATAAATATTCCGGCAATAATACCCGTTAATTTGTTCAATCCTTTTTCTGCACTTTTTTGTGATGCAAAAACATGAGATACTCCGCCCATGCCCGCAATTCCATCACCCTTCGGCGAATGCATTAATATCAAAACTATTAGCAAAAATGCCGTAACAATTTGTATTGTCCAGATAAATGTAACCATTTGTTATTTTTTCTCCTTTTTCTTCGAAATAAAATGTGCTCTTCTTGAGTTTAGCTTAATATTTTCAAAAGTATATAGCCTAGCCGGACGTTTTGACGAAGATTTTGTAAATTCGTTTAATTCAATTAATCCATCCGTAGAAAGAGCTTTTTTTCTAAAATTACGTTTGTCCAGTTTTTTGCCCATAATAAGCTCATAGGCTCGTTGCATTTCTGTTAGTGTAAATTTTTCATTTAATAATTGGTACGCAACCGGACAAATTTCCAATCTTTCGCGAGTTCTTTTTAGCGAATATTCAATAATATCTTTGTGGTCAAATGCCAAAGGCGGCAAATCAGAAATTTTATGCCAACCCAATTCCGGTGTTGAAATAATCTGTATATCCTCAGCCCTAACAAGTGCAAAATACGCACAAGTAATAACCCTTGCATTAGGGTGACGAAGTGGGTCACCAAATGTATAAAGCTGTTCAAGATAAATATTATCTACATTTGTACGCTCTTTCAAAACTCGCAAAGCAGCTTGATCCAAATTTTCAGATAACCTTACATAACCCCCAGGAATTGCCCATTTATCTTTAAACGGCTCGTTCGCACGTTTTACCAAAAGAACTTGAAGGGCATCATTTTTCAATGTTACGATAACTACGTCGACTGTAATTTCGTGTGTTTTTGTTTCATTAAATATCATATCTATTCTCTTTTCCCTAAGTCAATAATAGTATAAACATGAAACTTTTTCGCGAACGCAACTTTTCTAATGTTAACAAATTTTAACATTCAACCTTTCTCAAAGCAATTATTTCAAACAGTTATACTTTATATATACATAAGGGAATTACGGGGATATAATATGTGCGGAATCGACAATATATTTATATGTCATAGACCAATGCCAAGACCAAGAATGCACGGTTGCGGCTGCGGAAGTTTTATGCCGATGTTTCCAAGTGTATTTATGGGCGGAGGATACGCAACTCCATATACAATGCCGGCTTATCCTTATATGACACCATACATGACACCTTATCAAAACCCAATAATGAAATTTATGTATTTCTCAATGGCACAAAATTTATTTGCAAATGGATTAAAAAATCTTTTTGAAGGAATTTCAGGTTTAATCAGACCGAATTTCATAAGTCCGGATAGAATTGCACAACCAGATTATTACAATCCGTTCAATCTAAATCCAAATATGCCTCTAACCGGAATGACAACAAATCAGCTAGAAAACGAGTTGACACTTTCAACAAATAATAATTCGACAAACACAACCGGTAATGTAACCTCAACCGGTTCAACAAACAAAACGTCAAAAACATCTGAAAGTACAAGTTCCAACCGAGTTTCAAACGGGCAAAAAATAGATGTTAATAAACTATCATCATCTGAAAACGGTATCAACGCAATTAAAAAATTTGAAGGTTGCAAACTCAGCACATATCAATGTAGCGCCAACACTTGGACAATCGGATACGGTCATACCGGCAATGTAAAACAAGGTCAAACAATTACCCAAGCACAAGCTGATGCATACTTAAAATCAGATATTAAAACTTTTGAAAACGAAGTTAAGAGATTAGTAAAAGTACCGCTAACTCAAAACCAATTCGATGCACTAGTATCTTTCACATACAATGTAGGCTCAGGCAATTTGGCAAAATCAACACTTCTTAAAAAATTAAATGCCGGCGATTATAATGGAGCTGCACAAGAATTTTCAAAATGGACAAAATCAGGTGGCAAACAAGTTCAAGGTCTTGTAACTCGCAGAGCTGCAGAAAAAGAAATGTTCTTGTCATAATCTATTTACATTAAACCATTATAATATATAATTAATTTATGGTTAATAAAGTAAATACAGCTACAGTAATAGGCCTAAATCCATACAAAGTGGAAGTCGAGATTGATACTTCAAATGCAATTCCGGGGATTTTTATTGTCGGATTGCCTGATGCAGCAGTAAACGAAGCTCGTGACAGAGTACGTTCAGCCATAAAAAATTCAGGTTTTTCATTTCCGGCTAAAAAAGTAATTGTAAATCTTGCACCGGCAGATTTAAAGAAGGAGGGTGCAAATTTCGACTTACCGATTGCGATGGGAATATTGACCGAAGACGAAGTATTAAATAGCGAGCAAATTAAAGATTATGCGTTTTTAGGCGAACTATCACTTGACGGAAGTCTCAGAGGGGTATCCGGAGTACTCCCACTTGTTATAGGATTGAAAGATTTTGGGATTAAAAACATTATTTTGCCGGAAATCAATGCAAAAGAAGCAGCATTAGTACAAGGCATAAATGTCTACGGCGCAAAAAATTTAGGCGATGCTGTAAACCATTTTATTGAACAACCGCTTCCGCTTACCCAAATTGATATAAACAAGTATTTACAAGAACAAAATGAAATAGATTATACTTATGATTTTAAAGACGTAAAAGGACAACAAAAGGCAAAACGCGCATTAGAAATTGCAGCCGCAGGAAACCATAACATTTTAATGACAGGTTCCCCCGGTTCCGGCAAAACCTTAATGGCAAAATGTTTCGCCTCAATTCTTCCACCGTTACAATTACAAGAAGCACTAGAATTAACCAAAATTTACAGTATTTCGGGCTTATTAACTTCGGATAAACCATTAATGGCTCAACGACCGTTTCGAGTTGTGCACCATACAGCATCACCAAATGGCATTATTGGGGGCGGAACAAACCCAAAACCCGGTGAAATAACCTTAGCACACAGAGGGGTTTTATTTTTAGATGAAATGGTTGAATTTCCACGCAATGTTTTGGAAGTTTTACGCCAACCGCTAGAAGATGCCGAAATTGTTATTTCAAGAGCCAAACATTCCATTAAATATCCCGCAAAATTCCTATTACTTGGTGCAATGAATCCTTGTCCTTGCGGCTATTTAGGTGATAAAGAAAAACAATGTACTTGCTCCGAATTTCAAATTAACAGATATTTAGCAAAACTTTCCGGCCCATTACTTGATAGGATTGATTTGCAAATTGATGTTCCAAGGTTGTCAAGTGAAGAACTTTTGAACACAACTCAATCTTCAGAGTCTTCAGCCGAAATAAGATTAAGAGTAACAAAAGCGCGTCAAATTCAAGCCGAAAGATACAAGAACGAAGGCATCTTAACAAATTCAGAACTTTCGCCTAAACTCATTAAAAAATACTGCAAAATTGACAAAGCGTCAGAAGATATCTTCAAAACCGCCATAGTAAAATATCAATTATCCGGCCGAAGATATGACAGAGTTTTAAAACTTGCAAGAACAATAGCAGATTTAGACAACTCCACTGACATCAAACAAAACCATTTAATGCAAGCGTTACAATACAAAATGTTTGACAAAGACAATTTACATTAAGACTGTCGGCTTTTATTTTTCAAAAACCCAGTTTTTATCATATTTTTGCCAAAACGTTTTTCGATATTATCAAAACATTGCGTCAACCGCGAATGTTTTTGTTCAATTTCATTTTCAACAAATAATTGAAGTTGCATTTCCGAATTTTTTGTAAAATGATCAAAAATTACGCCAGTACTACGATAAAGGATTTTTTCATCAAAAATTTCATCTAACATTGTGAGTATAATTTCAGAAATTTTCAATTCAAAATCTGTCGGAGTTTCCAAGATTTTTTTAGCCGTAATTACCTTAAAATCTTTAGTTCTTAAAAATAATGTTATACTTGAAGTTTTGCAATCTATTTTTCTTAAATTTCGACAAGCAATATGAATATGATAATTAATAGAATTTTTCAGATAATTTTTATCATTAGAAAATTCCTCAAGCGCCTTTGTTTGTTGAATAGATTTTGGAAGTTTAACCTCATTAGTAACTTGCGAAATACACTCTCCCAAAAGCTCATGACGCATTTCCGAAGCATTAATTCCAATCTTACTATTTAGCCAGCTATCCTCTTTTTTTACTAATTCAGAACCCATCAAAATCCCCGATTGATGGAAAAATCTTGTCAAATTTCTTCCGATTCCCCAAATTTCTTCAATCGGCGTTTTGTTAAGAACTTTTGGTATCTTTCGGTTACCTATTAAATATACTCGTTCTTTTGTTTTTTTGGCTTTATCCGAAGCCAGTTTTGCAAGTGTTTTAGATTTACTTACACCTATTGATACCGGAATATCAACTTCTTCTAATATTTTTTGCCTTAACATTTGTGCTAATGTATAATAATTTTTTTTATAAAGTCTTTTTAAACCCGTCAAATCCACAAAAGCTTCATCTATCGAATACACTTGAACATAGGGACTAAAATCTTTAAGAATATTCATAACTTGGGCGGACACTTGTGCATAATATTCGTGATCAGCCACAATGTAAATCCCTTTAGGGTGTTCTTTCTTCGCCATAAACATCGGTTCACCCATTCGCACCCCCATCTGTTTGGCTTCTTTTGAACGCGAGATAACACAACCGTTCGGGTTTGAAATAACCGAAACCGGTTTGTTTTTTAACTCGGGATTTCTTTTTTGCTCACACGCAACAAAAAAACTGTCACAGTCAACTAATGCTATATATTTTTCCTTTTGCATAACAAAATTATGAAAGAATTTTACAAATTAGTCAATAATAAAATTTGTAATATAATTATTGACATGGAAGATAAAAATTTAAAACTAACAATCGCATATATGTACCCTAAACACCTAAATTTATATGGAGATAAGGGAAATATTATCGCACTAAAAAAACGCTGTGAATGGCGCAACATTGAAGTTGAAATAAATGAGATTAATATCGGTGATGACGTAACCGGATATGACATTTATTTTATCGGAGGTGGCCAAGACAAACAACAAGAAGAAGTTGCAAAAGAATTATACAAAAACAAAGAAAAACTCACTTATGAACGCGACAAAGGCTCTGTTTTTCTAGCAATTTGCGGTGGTTATCAACTTTTGGGACATTATTACCTATCACAAAATCAAAAACGTTTAGAAGGAATTTCTCTTTTAGATGCACACACAATAGCAGGAGAAAAAAGATTTATCGGTAATGTTACGGTCGAAACCGAGTTCCTTGAACCGAAAACTCTTGTCGGATTTGAAAACCATGCCGGCCAAACATACATCAACGGCAAAACGATACCTTTAGGCAAAGTTATTGTCGGAAATGGCAACAATGGTAACGACAGAACTGCCGGTGCAAGATTTAAAAATGTTTTTGGCACATATCTTCATGGCTCAATTTTACCTAAAAATCCACACTTTACAGACTATTTAATTAAATTGGCTCTTGAAAAAAAATATAATGAAAACTTCGAGCTTAAGCCACTTAACGATGAAATAGAGATTTTAACACATAATTCGCTTGTTGAGAAAAACTACTAAATATTTAATTTTGACATCAAAATAAAAATCATTAATACAAATAGAGGATAACAGATTAAACAATTGATAGTAGTATGTAGTTATCAGACAAGGGTAGAGAAAGTATGTTTTCACAGTTTATACAAAGTATGTTATCATCAAGTGGACAAGCAAACGCAATGCAACGCTATGCGCAACTTTCAAATACCGTAGCTCAAAAAACCGGTGCATTAAACCCCACACAAAATATCAAGCCAAATATTGACCTAAAAGCCCTTGATACAATTTATCCTAATGTTGGCAATACAAACCCTCAATCGTTCGAAAATGTACTAAAGGCTTCAACTGGCGCAACTTTCGGCACTTTATTAAGAAATCCGGCAACAATGAAAGTTAATGCTCAAATTGCCCAACCAACAAATTCTGAACAAATTTCAAGACAAAAACTTAATCAAGCACTAAATGAGGCTGCCGCCGCGATTAACGCAACATCTTCAGTTAGTACAACAACAATAAATACAACACCTCAAGTAAAATCGACAAAAGCTCAAGTTTTGGATATAGTTTCAAAAGTTTCAAAAAAACATGGTGTTGACGAAAATCTTGTAAAAGCCCTTATAAAACAAGAATCCGGATTTAATCCGAAATTAAAATCAAGTGTTGGCGCAATGGGACTAATGCAACTAATGCCGGCAACAGCAAAAAGTTTAGGCGTTAAAGACCCTTATAACCCCGTACAAAATATTGAAGGGGGCGTAAAATATTTAAAATCAATGCTTGACAGATACAACGGCAACGTTATACTTGCGCTTGCTGCGTATAATGCAGGCCCGGGTGCTGTAGACAAGTATGACGGAGTTCCGCCATATACCGAAACTCAAAACTACGTAAAAAATATCCTTGCTAACTACTTATAATTAAACTAAGCGGCTACTTTGCTTTGTACAAATTTATCTATTTCAGGCCCTTTGTACAATCTGTACAATTTCATTTGCTCATCAGTAAGGGTTCTACCCGTAATTATTGCGTTAAAACATTCCGCTACATACTCTTTCGGACTTGTTTGCGCATACCAAGAAATTTCACCGGCTATTTTTTGTGCGGCAGCATCATTTTTAAAGTTATTAATTGATTTTTTACTTAATTTACCCCAGAAACTATCCCATATAGAAGTATTTTTGTTATGAAGTAAATGTCCCATTTCGTGATACAAAATATCAAATTCACTATTACCTCTGCAAGTAGTTTTAGGATAAAATTCTATACCATTGTCACTTAATTTTGTCATAATATCAAAACAAGCTTGAGTCTGCTCTGCAGGTTTCATTTTACGATATTCAGCCAAGGATTTGAAAGTATTATCATTAATAATAAATTCTTTACACTTTTCATTTTTGAATATATCTTCCAAAACGCTCATCGGAGTTCCTTCAATTCTTGAGGCAGTACTAATCAAATCATCAATCAACATATTTGTATGCATCGCATCAAACTTCGTAAATGTTGAACGATTTTCCCTAAAGTTTATTATATTTTTGAATATTTCTGCTTGCAAATCTTTGCTGACCAAAGGCGTTGTATTAACATCATAATTACCCGTTGTCGGATTTTTCTTAACGGAATTAATTATACTCAATACAATTTCTTTTATTGTACCTTTATCTTCTTTTTCTAACTTTTGCGCGGCTTTGTCACCTTGCTCAATCCATTGTTCAAGTGTAGAGATTGCATTATCAAAAGCTTTTTTGTTAAAAGCAATATAAGGATCTTTTCCCCGAGTACAATAAGCTAAAGCATTTTTATGTTCCGGCTTTGTAAAATATACGTCATCAAAAATTAACTTTTTCGGCATTTGAGCCTTACCTTTAAATTTATTGTTAATATTTGTAAGACCTTCTAAAGCCCAATTGGCAACGTCTAAATCATCACCTAACTCAAGTTTTATGCCAAAATGTTTTTGAGCATACTCTTGAGCTTCTTGCATTGTTGTTGCCTTTTCAAATTTAATATATTCAGCAAAATTCGCAGGTTCTAAACTACGACCTTTAGAAAAAATAGCCACAGCAACAACACCCGTTGCCGCAATGACCGCTGCACTTATCTTTAATATTTTATTACGTTTTTTCCTTTTTTCATCTTCAGAAACAACTGTCTCAGCCCCGGAAAACGAAACCGTATCTTTTGGATACTCAAAGTTTACATGTGATTGAGTCTTTTTTTGCAAACTTGAGGTTGGATTATTCTTTATATTTGAAGATAAAACTTTATCAATCATAATTTTCCCTTTATACTATTAATAAATAATAAAAATAAAAAAATTGCTAATAAAGCTTTATATTGTAAACTTTTGCAATCTTTTCTTTTTTTTGTTACTATTAACTGGTAACTATTATATGAGAGGCTGATTATGAAAGTTTCACCATCGTTTAAAGTTGGATTATTAACTATTTTGGCATTAGTTTTGCTTTTAGGTGTCGTATTGAAAGTCAAAGGTCGCGCACTTTCTTCAGCAGAACGTATGGAAATCCATTTTAAGGACGTAAACGGTCTACGCCCTGGTGCCGGAGTACAAATGATGGGCCTTAGAGTGGGTCAAGTTGAAGAAGTTTTGCCGATTATTAACGGTGAAGACAGCTACGTAAAACTAAAATTTGTTATTACAGACCCTAATATTTCCATTCCAAAAGCTTCAATTTTTTCAATCCAGCAAACCGGATTAATCGGAGAACTCTTTTTGGAAGTTACGCCTCCTAAAGTCCGAACCGTTTATATACCAATGACACAAAAAGGTATTTTGTACAAAGATGATGAAGTGTTCATGAAATTAGACGATTCGGTTTATCACGTCGGCAAAATCAAAGCTGTTGAAGTGGTTGCAAAAGACGTTGTACCGGTAAAAGTTAAAGACGAAATCAATACAAATTATGCCTACAAGGTTGATTATATGATTGATTTACCGGGACTAATAGTACCGGAATTTTTAAAAGGTAAAATTATCAAACAAAAAGGCGTAAGTACACTTAGAATTGCCACTCTCGATGATGTTGTATTGCCATACCCAAAACAAGATTCACCATATACAATAGTTGAACCTATGAGAATAGCAGATTTTATGGATTGGCAATATAAAGCAGCAGAATCACTTACAGAAACAAACAAAAAAGTGAACGATTTATTATCCGATAACGTTATTGCTGAGCTAAAAGCCTCAGTATCGAACATCAATTCTTTAACTTCTCAAACCGCGCAAACAATGCTTAAAATTGATGATTTGATTGAAGCTTCAAGAAAAGATTTAGATGATTTAATGGTTATGTTGGCTAAAGCAACCGATGATTTTAATAAAGTTTCGGGAAGCATAGACAAAATCGTTGGCGATCCTCAATTTAAAAAATCTATAATTTCAACCGCTGACTCTGTAGATAAATTGGCACAAAATATTAACAAAATCATTGGAGATGACATTCAAGCCGAACAATTGGCTGCCGATATTAGAGAAACGGTACATAATTTGACAGAAATTAGTGACTCAGTCAATTCTATGACCGGCGATGAAAAGCTTAAAAATGAGTTCAAATCCGCGATTTCAAACGCAAATTTGGCAATGATTCAAGTTTCAACAACTCTGGAATCTGTAAACCAGCTTACACCGGATAATCGCACAGAACTTTCACAAATTATGGAAAACGCTTGTGTAACATCCGGCAATTTGAGAAAATTCTCTGAAAAATTAAATAAGAGATTTTTACTTTTCAGATTGCTATTCTAGGACTAAATTATGAGCGCAAAATTTAAAACTAAAATTACGGAAATACATTACAACAAGGATGCTAAAGGTTTAACGTTCAGCATTTTAAAGTTCTTATCCCTATTTTATGCGATTGGCAGCAACACAAAAAACTTCTTATACGACAAAAAAATTTTAAAACCCAAAAAAGTTAAAGCCAAAGTTATTTCAATAGGAAACTTAACAACCGGCGGAGTTGGTAAAACTCCGGTAGTACGCGAAATTGCAAAATATTTAAAATCAAATGGCGAAAAAGTTGCAATAATTTCGCGGGGTTATGGCGGAAAATTATCTAATAAAAACATAAATATAATATCTGACGGAAACAAAATCTTTCATGATGCTAAAATGGCCGGTGATGAACCTTTTTGGTTGGCCCAAAATACGCAATGTGTTGTAATAACTTCCAAAAACCGCTTTCTTGCCGCAAAATACGCAGTTGAAAAGTATGGTGTATCAACTATTCTTCTTGATGACGGATTTCAACACCGAAAATTTCATAGAGATACAAATATTGTCTTAATGGATTCTGTTAAAGGTTTCGGGAACGAAAATCTCTTGCCCGCCGGTCCACTAAGAGAAGGCTTAGAAGCATTTAAACGTATCGACAAATTTGTTATTGTGAGTAAATCCACAGCGCACACAAGAGCTGAAAAATTAGCAAAAATCATGTCAAAAAAAATGAATGTCCAAACGTTTATCTGCAAAATTGAACCTAATTGCGTTTATAACATAAAAACTAAAGAAAATTTACCAACAAAAGCATCCGCAACCGCTATTTGCGCAATCGGTCAACCGGAACAATTCTATAATTTTCTAAACGATTATAATATCACTCAAAAAATCACATTTGACGACCACCATCAGTATTGCGCAGAAGATTTGCACAACATTTCAGGCAATATTATCACAACCGAAAAAGATGCCGTAAAACTTTTACCATTTGAAAATAAAAATATTTATGCCCTCAAATTAAAAACTAAACTCGATATAGAAAATCTTTTGCAATAAAAAAGGTTCTTATCGAACCTTTATACTGTACCTTCAAAAGCGAGTTTCTTTTCTAAATCTTTTTTAACTTGGAAATCCTTATTGTCTTTATCAAGATATCTTAGTGCAACCATTAACGCCGGCGCTACAATACCTAAAGCACCGATACACGCACCTATATTTTTAAGAACCGAACATCTTTTTAACTTTTTAACTTGACCTAAGAATATATCAAGGGCTTCATCTTTTGTATGATTGTTATGAAGTTTTGAATTATTAAACTGGTTTTGAAGTTTTTCAAGTTTTGATTTTATGCCTTTTACCGCATCTATATCAATAAATGCCCTTGTATCAACTTTTCCTTTCAAATCACCATCTTTAAATGTAGTAATTATATCGGATTTCTTTGCCATTTGAACAACAAAATTATCTTCATTTTTCAAAATAAATTCATAAATTTCATCATCCGTTTTATTATCACCAAAAGCTTTTAAACTATTGCTTAACGTATTATTTTTAAATGCATCTTTAAGCTCTTGAGATTCAATTACTCTGGCATCCAAATCTATTGAACGATTATATTTTGTTTCAGCTTTCTTTTCCAAATAATCTTGTATTTTTTGACCGGCAAAATACATAAATGCCCAGAAACTACCTTCCTTAACGACATAACCCATAAAATCTTGCTTGTTTCTGGATTGGGTAAGTCTTTCTGCAGTAATAGAAGCATCAACAATCATCAAGTTTTTGACCGGAGAAAACATAAAATCTTCCAATCCACCGGTAAAACTTGGAGTCTTTTGGTTTGCAACATTTTTTTCATGAATTGTTGCAAAAGTAGGTGAAGAGAGTAATGACGTTGAACTAGAATTTTGCTCTTTTACTTCTTTATTTTTTTGAGATTTTTTAGCAGCTGCTTTCGCCAAAATTTCTTTTTTAAGCGCCTCTTCAGTTGCCTTGTGTCTGTATTTTGTTAAAGCTCCGTATGTGAAAATAGTTAACAATGTTGAAGCCGCAAATTTAGCGATATTAAGACCTTTAAAGAATTTTTGATTTTTGCCTACTTTTTCAAGATTTGCCAGAATTTCTTGACTTGGCGCAAATTGTTTTGCTTTTTCAAAAATCTTTTGATTTTTAAGAATTCTCGGATCAATTTTTGAATCATAACCCAAAGATTTAAACATTGTCCAATCTAATACTTTTTTATAAACCGGAATACCAAAAAGCCAAATAGCTTGCGTTCCGAATTCATCAATAAATCTGTCTTTTCCCTCTGTTTTGTCACCAACTATATATGAACCGGCAGTAAGCCCCATACTATTTGCGATATCTTTCATCGCAAGGGGTACTAATGAATTATTATTTCCTAATGTTGAATATATTTTACTTGCACTTGGCAAAATTGCGGGTATCATTTTTCCTTTTCTTTCCAAAGTTTTGTCTATTTGCGTGAACTTATTAACAAACGACAAAAACTCTCAACTTGTCTGTATTACAAGCCCCATACTAAGTTCATCAATTTCACGATTGGAGCATTCGCTTTTATAGTTGAGCGTCGTCGGATATTTTTATTAGTCATTATTACTACCTTCACTTTCCTTTTAAGTTGTATCAAGAAATTTAATTGCCTAATTTCGATTGAGTTTTAAAATTTGTTTACATAAAAAACAAGACCTTTACTTTTTCGAAAGGTCTTGTTCAAATATTTTCCGCATAACATCAGAAGCCTTATTTAAAACAAGCCTTTAAAATTCTGTGTCTACGTCGTAATTCTAACTTAATCATAAGACAATTATATTCTAAAAAAAATAATTGTAAATACTACATTTTATCCCGTAAATAATTATTAAATTATCCTATTGTTGCTTGTTTTAATAACTTTAGCAAATATAATAAGTGTATAAGTTACTATTAGGGAAAGGTTATTTGAGGGTTTAAAATGATTAAATACAACTGCCGAAATTCTGATGCTAACATAATCGGAGAAGAAAACGGTTTAAATATTCAAGCAGCATTTGTCGAATACAAAGATAAAATTTCTCAAATAATCACCGATTTAAACCAACGCAAAGACAAACCGGGACAATGGCTTCAATGGATGAATTTAGGCTATAGCGAAGAAACAATCTGGTATGTAAAAGAATATGCATCAATGGTTCAGGGAAGATTTGATAATATTTTGGTACTTGGCATAGGGGGTTCCGCTCTTGGCGGACTGGCAGTAACAGAAGCATTGCTCAAACCCTACTGGAATCTTTTGACAGAAGAACAACGCGAAGGTTTGCCGCGAATATTTTTTCTCGACAATATCGACCCCGATTCAATGAACGGTTTACTTGATATTTTAGATTTAAAAAGAACGTTAGTTAATGTCATAACAAAATCGGGCTCCACTGCCGAAACAATGTCTCAATTTATGATTGTAAAAAAACGTCTTGAAGAAGAGTTAGGTTCAAACTACAGATATAACATTGTAGCAACTACTGACAAGCAAACCGGAATTTTACGCCAAATATCGGAACAAGAAGGATACAAAACTTTTGTTGTTCCGGACGATGTAGGCGCAAGATTTTCAGTATTTTCAGCCGTTGGTTTGTTACCTTTTGTACTTGTTGGCCTTGACATTGACAGCATGATAAAAGGCGTTAAAGATATGGACTTGGCGCTAAAAAACACCGATATTAATCACAATATTGCAGCACAAAATGCGTTACTTCATTATCTTATGGACACCCAAAAAGGCAAAAACCTTTCTGTAATGATGCCTTATTCAAGCCGTTTAAGATATATTTCTGATTGGTATGTACAACTCTGGGCCGAATCTTTGGGCAAAGAAACAAATAACGAAGGTCAAATCGTAAATGTTGGCCCAACCCCGATTAAGGCACTTGGCGCAACGGACCAACACTCTCAAATCCAACTTTATAACGAAGGGCCTAATGATAAAGTTATTACGTTTATAAGGGTTGAAAATTTCGATACAGTTCTTGAAATCCCAAATATTTTTGAATATACCGGCATCGGATATTTAGGGGGCAAATCTCTAAACGACTTGATGAACGCCGAAGCAGATTCAACTCGTGTAGCTTTATGCGATTACAAAAGACCAACCGTAACAATTACGTTAGAAAAAGTTGATGCATACAACATAGGACAATTATTGTATCTATTGGAAGTGCAAACCGCTATTGCCGGTGCTCTATACAACATTAATACGTTTAATCAACCCGGAGTTGAACAAGCAAAAAACTACACCTACGCGCTAATGGGACGTGCCGGTTACGAAGGTTCTGCAGAATTACTTAAAGAAAAAATGCTCGAAATGAGTTAATTTTAACTCTATAACGTACGCTTATCTTTTTGCACAAACAAATACATATCTTGTTTCTGCATTAGAAGAATTTGCCGCAGATAAAGCCGTAAAATTGCCTTCTGCATCAACAACACCTTCCATTGTGCAAGAATAAGAATTTTGGATTGAAGAATTGTTGCGAATTTCATTCTCAAGCATGCGTGCTTTGTCTTCGGCAGCTTGGACTCTCGATGCTAAACCATCAACTCTTTCTTGCAAATCATAAATATTAACTTGTGCTCGTTGAGGTGCACTTGCACCATTAGGAGAATACTTATCCGCAATCATAGGCGCTGTCACGACCATTACGACACCCAACAAACAAACAATAGCTATTGCAATACCTATCGGAGACAATGCTTTTTTTGAATTTAACTTCATAATCATAACCTCACTTTTCTTGATAATAACACAAAAAAGCGAACTGAGAAATCCCAATCCGCTTTTTTAAGTTTTTTATAGTTTGTTCAACTATACACTAGCCAATGATATTGCTTGTTTAACAACTGATTCCAAAGCTTCAAGAGCATCAGCAGGAAGTTTATCCAAACCAGCTTTTTCAGTTTCTCTTGATTTAACAAAGCTGATTCTGTCGTTCATACGAGCAACGAATTGTGAAGCATATTCTTTATTAGAGAATGATGCATCGAATCCTTCAATATCCATAATTTCGATATCAGAGAAGTTTTCCCATTTATGGAAGTTAGCGCTTCCTTCAACGATAGCTTCAATAATACCAAGAGTATGTTTAGGTTGAACTTTTGTACCCATAAAGTCGCCTGTATTTAAGATGTAGCAATCTACACCATCTTCAATTAATTGTTTGAATCTTGTGTAGTCTGTTGCTAGAGGATAAACTCTGAATGGGTTTGCATATGGTTCAACTACTAATGCGTTAGGGTCAACACCTTTTGCTAATCTTTCAGCAGAAGAACGTTTTGTAGCTAAAGTAGCACCCATAGCAGAACCTAATGAAGCACCTGATAATTTTAATACTGGTGGAATTGTAGGGTCTTTCATTAACCAGAAGATAGCGTTAATAGGTTCATTGATTCTATCAACTCTGTTTGGAGACCATAATTTAGACTTAACTGCACGTCCGTTACCATTTCTGATATCTTCTGTAACTGAAACAATTTTACCGTCAGCTAATTGAATAGCACCGTTATTTTGTTGAGTCAAAATGTATTTGTTATCATCACAACCGATTGGATAGTCAGCTGTTTTATCGAAGTATGCTGGTTCTAAAGCGATTGTGTATTTGTCTTCAACGTTGATAACGAAAGCGTCATCGTGAAGAACTGTAATATCAAATTTACCACCGTGTTTAGCGTGAGTAATTGTTGATTTACCTGAACCTGAAAGACCAAATACAGCAACTTGGAAAGAACCTTCAGGAAGGTTATATCTTTTCATACCACCGTGACAAGATGCATAACCATTTCTTGCAGCAGAACCCCAAGCCAGAGTTAATGTACCTTTTTTGTGTTCACCGAA
>JAZSRN010000003.1:0-27449 GCA_045538535.1 Candidatus Gastranaerophilaceae bacterium
TATTTTTAAATGGTTCTGCAACTCGTTTACAAATTCAATTGTACTACCATAACCGTTTAATGTAGTTACAGATAACATTTTATCTGTTGCTTTGCTGAACTTTTGTTTAATATTCTGGATACGAGCGGTCTTAACTCGTTCTTGAATATTCGCAATCAACGCCGGCATCGTAATCGCCGCTACAACTCCAACGATTGCAAGGGTGATTAAGACTTCGGCTAGAGTGAAACCTCGTTTGCAATTTTTAATTTTGTCATCCTGAACTCGTTTCAGGATCCCTTTTCTAGACGATGTCGGTGCGAAGTCTGCACCCCACCTAACATCCCCCTTTGGGGAGGAATCATTAACGATTGTTTTTGTAATTCTAAACATTTTTACTTCCTTTCGTTTTTTATTACTTTTATAAATTTGTACTACTTTTATTTTTTATTTGTCATTGCGGAACGAGCGAGCGGAGGATGAAAGGCACTCTGCCGACAAAAACAATCCAGTGAATTGTTTTTGGAGAGGTAGTATCCGTTTAACGCGAGCGATGTGACAAATTTATTCCGCAATCTCTTTACACCGATGTCGGCAACTTGAGATTCTGAAACAAGTTCAGAATGACAGAGGAGTGTTCCTCCCCAAACGGGAAGGGTGCAATCAAAAATACCGCCATCTTCTTCTGGACTTCCACGGCCAGAATTTCCACACGACAAAGCACCTAATTGCATAGCAATTAGGTTTTTAAAAACGTTGATATTACTGGGTTTTAGGCACCCAATAGGGCGCAAACCCGCCCTACGCTTGGATTGCCCCCCCCCCCGTAGGCGCAAATGCAGTCATAGCAAGGGTTTCGGGCAATTTTGAACCCCCGACTTTTTCAATGAAATCTATGTTCATACTATTCAAACACATATTTTTCATGTTCCCAATATATCAAATTGTTTAACATTTTTCAAGTACTTAATAAAAAAATATTGCACGAACATGTACTTATAATTACAAAGATACATTTATTTCAATCTCAAAACATTAGCCCAATTTTTTCCTCAACCTATTTTTGGCAAATTCTACTGCTGACAATTCATCTTCAAAAATATGATGTTCGCCAATTTGTGAAACAATGCCATGATTTTTAAGTTGATTTTTTATCTTATCATTAATCACCAAGAGTAATTTTATATGTTGAGATTTTAAGCGCAAAATAATATCTTCAAACGCAAAAATGGCCGAAATATCAAGAGTGTCGTTAGAGTCGTAATTCAGAATAAGATATTTTGTTCCCCAAACCTCATCGAATTTTGAAATAAGTTGAGTTGCAGAACCAAAGAAAAATTCACCATTTATGTGAAAAATTCTTATTCTGTTTTTAAAATCTTTTTCGACTTTTCTTTCCATTTCCATAATCTCTTTGTCGTAAATAGATTTTTGTGTAATGTGTGCCTTATCGGCAATTCTTTTGGCGTATAATAACGCAGCAAGCGTAATTCCTGCCCCGACTGCAAAAATAAGATTGTAAAATACTGTCAACACATAGACCAAGAAAAGTACATATAAATCATCTTTTGGTGCGTATTTTATCGCCTTTATAATTTTTGTATCAATTATGTCATAACCAACTTTCATAAGAATTCCGGAAAGTACCGATAGCGGTATCAACCCCACCGCATCCGAAAATTTGTACAACAACAATATCAACACTGTCGGAGTAACAAATGCCGCCAATCGGGTTGTTGCACCGGTTTTTAACGCTGCCACGCTACGCATAGTTGCCGCAGAACCAACCGTTGTGCCTCCCATTGCGCAAACCATATTGCCAAGGCCTTGCGCCAAAAGCATTTTTTTCGGCGGAATTTGAGTTTTGGTAACAGAATTTGCAACAAGAAGAGTCAACATGCTTTCAACAGACAAAATAATTGCAAGAATTAATGCATATTGAAGATAGTTTATACATTTTGTAAAATCAAAAACCGGCATACTAAATGTTGGCAAAGAAAAAGTTATAGCAGAAATTCTTTCGACATTAAAATTGTATTTAAGAGAAATTATTGTACACACAATAATTGCAATAATAGGCCCCGGAACAATTTTTGAATACTTTCTTGGTATTGCAAAAATTATCCCTAATGTCATCAAACCTAACAATACCGATTGATAATTAATATCTTGAAAATGTTGGATTACATTTGCAATATTCATAATCGGCGTAGGCTTTGTATGTAAACCACATATCGAAGATATTTGCAACAAAACAATAACCGTTCCGACACCATTCATAAATCCCGAAATTACAGGATAAGGAACATATTTTACTATTGCCGGCAATGCCGTTAAACCGATTATTATTTGTATAACTCCGGCCAACAACATGATGGTTATTATTTCATCAACACTGCCATTTATCGAAAGCATGATTGAACTTAATATAATCGCAACCGGTCCGGTAATCCCATAAATCAGTGGGGTTTTTGTACCAAAAACACCGGCAATCAGACACAATATAATTGCGCCCCAAATTCCGGCATTCGCACCTAGCCCTGTAGCAATCCCGAAGGCTAAAACTTGCGGTAATGATATTATTGCTGCATCAAACCCGCCAAGCAAATCTCCGCCAAATATTTTAATTTTTGAACTAATTTTTTCTTTTAAATTCATCGTCATATTATACTAACATATTTCTATGCTATAATCAATTTATGAAATTAAAAGATATTTATAAAAATTCAAAATCAGTTATTTCCTATGAGATTTTCCCGCCAAAAACTATTGATTTGTTAAAATCTAATTTGTTGCCGGAATTGGAAATACTAAAACAACATAATCCACGTTTTATCTCTTTAACTTGTTCCGCCGGCGGAACTATCGAAAGATTTTCGACCGAAATGTTGGAATGCTTAAAAGAAAATACCGATTTTGAATTCATGTCTCATTTGACTTGCGTTTGCAATAACAAAAGAAATATAAAAAAACATCTTTCAAAAATCCAAGAACTTGGCATTGAAAATATTTTAGCATTACGTGGAGACAAACCGGTATTTTTGGAAAAAACTTGTCAAGATTTTGAATACGCAAGCGAACTTGTTGAAGTTATAAAGAAAAAAACGGATTGCTCAATAGGTGTGGCTGGCTATCCGGAAGGACACATTGAAGCACCTGATTTACAAACCGATATCGAAAACTTAAAGCGTAAAGTCGATGCCGGTGCAGATGTAATTTTTACTCAACTATTTTTTGATAACGATGTTTTTTATTCTTATGTTGACAAAGTGCGTGCAGCAAGAATAAATTTGCCGATTGTTGCGGGAATCATGCCGGTACTTGGCAAACAACAAATTGAAAGAATGACTTCACTGGCAAGAATTACAGTCCCTAAAAAGTTTTATACTAAAATGGAAGAACTTGCAGACAAACCTTTTGCAATGCGAGAATTCGGTGTTGAATTTGCAACTCAACAATGCCAAGATTTATTGGAAAAAGGGGTTGACGGGTTACATTTTTACACACTTAACAGAGCATACTCTACTAACAAAATATTAACAAATATATTATAGAGGAGACCCTATGGAAAATTTAAACAAATATATTGAACATACTCTTTTAAAACAAGATGCTACAAAAAATGAATTGATAAAACTTTTTGAAGAAGCAAAAAATCACAACTTTTTAGGTGTATGTGTTAATCCTTGTTTTGTAAAATTAGCAAAAGAAAATCTGAAAAATTCTGATGTTAAAATAGTTACGGTTATAGGGTTTCCTTTAGGTGCGAATACTCCGGAAGTTAAAGCTTTTGAGACTCAAAAAGCACTTGAAGACGGCGCTGACGAAATTGATATGGTAATAAATGTCACAGCCTTAAAAGACAAAGATTATGATTATGTCTTAAATGATATCCAAAAAGTTAAAAAGGCTTGTCAAACGCACAATCTGAAAGTTATTTTAGAAACTGATTTGCTAACGTCGGATGAAATCAAAAAAGCTTGTGAATTATGTATCGAAGCCGGCGCAGATTTGGTCAAAACATCTACGGGATTTGTCAAAAATGGTGTCGGAGCAAAAGTTGAAGATGTAAAACTTATGTATGATACGGTTAATAAGGCTGGCCTACAAGTCAAAGCTTCGGGCGGAATAAGAGACAAAGAAACTGCAATTAAAATGATAGAAGCCGGCGCAACTCGTCTTGGAACAAGTTCCGGTGTTAAAATTATCAGTTAAAAATCAAATAAACAGTTGATAGTTAAAACCTCACTTTGTGCTAAAATGTTGCAAACAAAGCGAGGTTTTTTTAAATGGGTGATGAAGATAAACAGTTTGACGCAACCCCCAGAAAACTGGAACAAGCAAGAAAAGAAGGACAAGTAGTAAAATCAAAAGATTTTTCTACAGCAGTTTCTTTGCTCATTTTGTTTACCGTTATTGTAGGACTAGCACCTTTTATCTGGAATCAAATTGTTCAGCTTTATACCCTTTTATACGAACAAATCCCAAACGCGCATCTTTCAACAATTGGCATATCTTACATTTTAACTATCACCATAAAATGTACACTTTTAATCATTGGGCCAATATTGTTTATCGCTTGGTTTGTTGCAATCATGGCCGATTTTATTCAAGTAGGTCCACTTGTTGCTACCGCGCCTTTAATACCTAAATTAGACAAACTAAATCCAACCAAATATTTTAAAAATATTATGTCTGTAAAAACTCTTTTCGAATTATTCAAAAACATTGTAAAAGTTGTTTTGCTCGGCTACATTGGTTGGATGGTTTACAGCGCGCACATAGAATCCATACTAATGCTTGCCGCAGTAGACAACAATTTTGCGGTAATGATTGAATTTGGCAAACTCATTACTGAATTTATTTTCAAAGCTTGTATAGCATTTTTGATAATTGCGGCGGCAGATTACGGTGTTACAAAATGGAAATTTTTAAAAGACCAAAAGATGTCTTTCAAAGAAATCAAAGATGAATACAAAAATACAGAAGGTGACCCAAACGTAAAAGCGGCACTACGTCAACGACGGATGCAAATGTTACAACAAGGCATGATGGACAGCGTTCCGGATGCTGATTTTGTAGTTACAAATCCCCTTCACGTTGCTTGCGCATTAAAATACAAACAAGAAGAAATGGCTTCGCCTATGTTAATCGCAAAAGGAACGGAATTGATTGCTAAAAAAATTATTAATATAGCAAGAGAACACAATGTTCCGGTAATTGAAAATGCACCGGTCGCACGTGCACTTTACAAAATGGTAGATTTGAACCAACAAATTCCACCGGAATTATACAAAGCAGTTGCAGAAATTTTACTGTTTGTTTACAACTTGAAAAAAAATAAAAATCAAGGTAGAATATAGTGAGAGCTATTTATGATAATACAAAATGAAAATAAACTAAAAGAATATATAGATATCGTACAGAAGGTGGCAAAGGTTGAACAACGCCGTATTCCTTCGCACATGGTTGAATACGAAGAACTCGTATCAATCGGTATTATTGCGCTCCAAGTATTAATTAAGAACAAAACAGAAGAACAACTTGAAAAATATAATGCAGCATACATGGCAACTGCCGTACGTTGGGCTATACGTAACGAATTGAGAATTCGTTACAAATGGTATGCGATGAAACACAAAAAAGATGATGAATACGAAGAAGAAGAAATTGTAGACGGCATGGATATGCAACAAGCAAAAGTCCGTGAAACCATTTACGAAACTATTTTGTCTATCGACGGACTTGCGGCTGCGGCAAGTG
Source organism: Candidatus Gastranaerophilaceae bacterium (assembly GCA_045538535.1). Classification (GTDB taxonomy): domain Bacteria; phylum Cyanobacteriota; class Vampirovibrionia; order Gastranaerophilales; family Gastranaerophilaceae; genus RUG14219. The sequence continues at coordinate 5,743 of JAZSRN010000003.1, forward strand.
ACAACGATTCTCCTTTTGACTTTGTAAAAGATACGCACGCCATGCCTGATGAAAATGCAGAAATCACTGAAATGAGCAAGTTGATTAAAGAAGCTATCGCAAAACTTCCGCCAAAAGAACGTACCGTTGTAGAATATAGATTTTACCGTAATATGCAAGTAAAAGATATTGCAACACAAATCGGACTTTCTTCGTCTCGCGTAACCCGTATTGTACAAGCTTCTCTGAATTTTGTACGGGATTATCTGAATTCAAAAGATTTACATGGTTACTAATCTCCGCTAAAGAGAGTATTTTTTCGTATTTTTGTTGCAATAGTCATTTATTTCTTATTAAATAACATTAGAGTTAGAAAAGGAAACTGTGTTTTATGAAAAAGTTATTTTTAATTATTTCTGCAATGTTATTTACTTTAACTTCGGCTAATGCCGTAGAATGGACACCTATAGAAACCGGTACGGATACTCGTTTGTATATAGATAGAGATAATATTCAATATGTAGCTCCGGATGCTTGTTACTATTCTATTATGTACCAAAGCCCTGGCAAAGCACCAATAGTATCTTTTTTGAAGTCTAACTATGCAAACAACACATTAGGCGTTATCAGAAATGAAGATTACGAAATCCAAAATTATAACCCTATGTATGTTTTCACATCGTATCAAGTATTTATGCGCCCTGTAATCGAAAATTCGTTCGTTTTGAATGCACACAAATACGTTAGTTGCCTATACACAGATTCAGCAGCGGCTACTGCGTACTGTCAAAATAAACCCTTCATCAAAGATACGAATATCGGGATAATAAATTCAATAAAAGCACAAGAACAACTAAAATACGACATCGCAAAAAATTGGATTCTTTCCCCAAAAGGTAGAGACAAAACCGCAATAATCCTTGTTTCTGTAGGGGAACGTGGGGCTTTGAATAGTTATAATATCTTGAAATCAACCGGAAGTGATTTAGCAGATAGAGCGATTATTAGTGCTATCGAATTAACTGCTCCGTTTGAAAATATTCAAAACATTAATCTTAAATTAGTTTTCCGCTCAGGTTTGATGAAAAAAATTGTTGAATAAATACAAAAAAGAGGGTCTTTAAAGACCCTCTCTGAGACTAAAAATTAACAAAAAATTAAATTATATAGCCTTTTGTACTTTGCCTGCTCTTAAGCAAGATGTACAAACGCTAATTCTTTTTACTGTACCGTTTACACAAACTTTTACTGATTGTAAGTTTGGTAGTTGACGGTGAACAATTTGTTTATGCGAAAAAGTTAATTTCGCTGCTTTAATCGGTGTTTTACCACATATTTCACATTTCTTAGACATTTCTATTATTCCTTTTCTAGCTAGTTTTTGTGCGATACCACTATCATAGCCTAAAAAATATTTTTTGCAAGTACCATGTTAAATTTAGTAAACTCTTAACCTTGAATTTGTAAATTTTTGCTTAACGATTTCCCTAAATACAAAAAAATTGCTAGAATTGTAAAGGATATGGGAATTTTTACAAATATGCGAAATAAATATTTAGCAAAGGTTGTCGTGTGTATTTTTTTGGCGTTGATTGCAGGCGGTTTTTGTCTGTTATATCAACCATCTGAACAAACTGACAAAATATATACAGATGCACTTTTAGATTTTAACAAAGGAGAATATCAAAACGCATATTATTTATTTTCAAAGGTCTCGTTCATATCCCCACTCAAACCCATAGCCATTTACCACCAAGGAGAATGCGCACGACTTTTAAACGATAAAGATTCTGCAATCAAACAATTCAGTTTTTTATACAATAATTATCTGCAAAGTCCACTCAACCTTAGGGCAAAATATTTAACAGCAGAACAATTAATTGAAAAAAACCCAATCAAAGCCGAAAAAATATTCAAATCAATAATCAAAAAAAATCCAGACACAGACTATGCAATAGCTGCCGAATATTATCTGGCACAACTTATTATCGCAAAATACAAAGATTCTGACGGCAATATAACAAGCACTATGCCAACTTTAGAAAAACAAACTGCGGAAAATTATCTCAAATATTATTTAAAAACTGCACCATCCGGCAAACACGCACTCAATGCCGTCAATGCACTTGTCGCCCTTGGCTCAGATACCAGTGCCGAAGATTATTTGATGATGGCTAATACCGCATACATCTTTGCTGATTACAAAAAAGCCGAAGAATTTTTGCAAAAAACTGATATCAACTACAGTTGGCCACTTTGGGTTAAAAATTCTAAAGCACAAAAAGACATTGCCAAAATCAATTTCTACACAGAAACCGGTCTTGAAAATTACGCAAATTATGTTGAAGAAAAGGATATCATTGATGCAATTGATATTTATCTATCATCTCAAAATGAAAATACCAATTCGCTACAAAAATTGATTTCACTTGAACCTTCAAAAGGCAGTGATTATCTTATGAGCGAACAATGCCGTACACTCTCGGGCAACTTCAAAGAAGCTTGCTATAATACACTTTACCTAAAATATCCGGAGGGCAATTTTGCAGCGGAAGCTTTGTCAAACATTTTCTTTTCTAAATTGAAAAGTAAAGATTATATCGCCGCAAAAAAAATTGGCAATGACCATTTGAAAAAATTCCCCGATAGCCAATCCGCGCCAATGATTTCGTTCTGGTTAGGCAAAATTAGCGAAGCCACAGAAAATTATGATCAATACAGCCAATATTACAAAGCCGTAATCTCCAATTATCCGGATTCATATTATGCATATAGAGCATATTTGAGATTAAATCACGAAAATTACCCTCTTATTGTCAAAAATATAACTCCAAAACCGGTTGTTTTCCCTTATCAACACGTAAACAAAGATTTAATTGAAAAACTTGTTGAGTTAAACGATTACGAAGTTGTAAATGAATTATGCAAAAACGACGAATTTATTAAAAGTTGGGTATTACATAAAAAAGGCGATTACACACATTCAGTAATATTAGCCCGCAATGCAATGGCCAAACTAACAAACAAACCGGACAAATACGATTTAAGATGGCGATTGGTATATCCAATTCATTATTACGAATTACTTTCAAAATACACCGACTACTCCGGCAACAATCTTCCTTTAATGTTAGCATTACTAAAAGAGGAAAGCCATTTTGACCCACTGGCACAAAGCGCTGTAGGCGCAAGCGGCTTGATGCAACTCATGCCAGCAACCGCCAATGAAATTGCGCAAAAACACGAAATTTTCAACTATGATTTGTTCAGCCCCGAAGATAACATTAAACTTGGGAATTTATATTACGCAGATATCCGCACAATGCTTTCGGGATATGATGTATCTGCAGTTGCAGCATATAATGGCGGAATAGGTTCCGTAAATCGTTGGAAATCATCTCTATATTACAATGATACCGATGAATTTGTTGAACAAATTCCTTATTGCGAAACAAAACACTATGTAAAAAAAGTTTTCAGCAGTTATTGGAATTACATAAGAATTTATACCGGAAAATAGTTTTGCTAAAAATCATAAATGTTCCTTAACTTATATTAATAAATAATATTTTAGATTTGCTTTTGTGTTACCATTACAAGCATGAGGATAGGAAATAAGGAGGCTTTATGACTGAATATTATTATATGAACGGGGAATATGTTGAAGCTTCAAAAGCTATGATACCGGTTCGTACACACGCATTTTTATACGGAACTGCAGTTTTTGAAGGAATCAGAGCGTATTGGAACGATGAAGAACAACAACTGTACGCATTTAGAGTACCAGAACATTACGAAAGATTGCACCGAAGTGCAAAAATTATGATGATGACACCAACTAACTCAGTCGAAGAATACACTAAAATTACAGCAGAATTACTCAAAAAAAATGGCTATAAACAAGACGCTTATATGCGCCCAACATTGTATAAATCTGCACAAAAAGTAGGCCCAGGACTTTATGATAACGAAGATTCATTTATGATTATTACAAACAAAATGGGCGATTATATAGACACTTCAAAAGGACTAAAAGTTTGTGTTTCATCTTGGAGAAGAAACAGTGACAACGCCATTCCTCCACGCGCTAAAGTTGCCGGTTCATACGCAAATGCCGCGTTAATAAAAACTGATGCACACAACATGGGATTTGATGATGCCGTTGTATTGGACGAAAACGGTCAAGTTACCGAAGGTTCTGCTATGAATTTATTTTTAGTACAGAACGGCAAACTGGTGACTACTACAAAAACCGATAACATTTTGGTTGGAATTACTCGAAACACAATTATCGAATTGGCACAAGATTTGGGTATAGAAGTTGAAGAAAGAGCTATTGACAGAACTGAACTTTATATTTCAGACGAAGCATTCTATTGCGGAACCGGCGCACAAGTTAGCCCTATTGTCGAAATCGACGGAAGAAAACTTGGTGACGGCAAAGTTGGCCCAATTGCAACAAAACTCCAAAACTTGTATTTCGATGTAGTAAAAGGTAAAGTTGCTAAATACAAACATTGGTGTACTCCGGTATACTAAAATTGAAAGGATTTTTCGGGGAATACATTATTCCCCGATTTTCAAAATATATGATTGAATTTTTAGGTTTATGTATTCAAAATTTAATAAAATCTCTGAAATATATATTTTCAGGCCAAATGAAAGCCTCATCGGTTATATCTCAAGCTGCAACAATCAGCTATGATTCATTGCCGATTTCCCTAATAATTGCATTCATATCAGCCGCAGTCATAACCGTACAAGTTGCAAAACAATTTTTAATGTCCGGTGCAGATACGTACATTGGCGGAACTATTGCAATAATTATGATAAGAGAAATTGCTCCGGGTTTTGTTGCACTTGCGATAGGAGCCAGAGCGGGCACTGCAATTTCCGCGGAAATTGCAAACATGCAAGTTACCTCTCAAGTAGATGCAATAAAAACACTGAAAGTTGACCCTATAGGTTATTATTTTGCGCCAAAACTTGTTGCTTCTGCAATTACTGTTCCTATGGTTGTTTTACTTGCAGAATTTATCGGAATTGCTGGCGGCTTACTCATTTCACACATGACAATAAATCTCCATCCCGCAAGGTATATGAATTCTGTTTGGTTATGGCTAAGCACAAGAGATATTTACATCAGCCTTCTAAAAGCTTCTGTCTTCGGGATTTTAATTTCACTCGTTTGCGCAACCCAAGGTTACAAAACGCGAGGCGGAGCAAAAGAAGTCGGGATTTCAACAACACAAGCTGCAGTTTTATCGACAATTTATATGCTTATAGCTGATTTTATTATTAATTTTATTTTCTACATCGCAAAATAAAATTATTCTAAAATTCAAAAGCGCCAAGATTATCTAATCTTGGCGCTTTGTCTTGTAATTTTGTTTCTATTTTGCAAGTTTTTCATCAATTGCTTTAAGAACTTTTTCAACTGTGGCTTCTTTTATAACATCATCATCAACCTTGACATAAGGAGCTTTTGAAAATTCCCAATCAATTGAACACAAGCCTAAGCAAGGAACTCCTGAAACTTCGACTCTGTCACCGTATTTCTTAGGTACTGTTTCAATAAGTTCTTGAAGATTTGAAGAACCCATTACAAAACAAGTTGTTCCTAAACAAACTTTAACACTAATTTTTTTGTCCATTTTTACCTTCCTTACTTGAGGCTAACCTCATTACATATACTGTACGTTTACTTTTTTGAAATATTTATCTTGCAAAACTTTTGCTATCTTTTTAATAACATTTTTCCTAATTTCAATTTCGATAGGTAATGCAGGGTCATAATGAGCCTGATTTAACTTAGCACCGACCATGAAATTTATGCAGTCACTATCTAAAAAGAATTTTACCAGTTTTCCGGCCGCATTGTCAATATCTAATTCATTGTTTTCTAAGTATTCTAAAGTTTTGGTCAAAGTTAAGATACCTTCCGTCACCAAATCAACGCCTTCCATATAAGAACAAGACGGAAGTTTTCCGATACTGATTGTCGTATCCATCGTTATAGGCCTATTTAATTCTCTTGATATCAAATTGGCCGTTGTGCCACCGGCAATAGCTTTTTTACCTTTAAAATTGGCAAACATTTCGGCATATTGCTTATCTTTTTGCTGATGATAAGGAGGCCCAGTAAATACCAAACTTTCTCTTGGTTCTCTAAAATAAAGAACACAAGCGGAAATATCATCTTTAGGCAACCTATCTGTTTCAATATTTCTTGCTTGATTAATTATATATTGAGACAACTCAGAACTTGAAATATTTGGATTTTCCTTCAATTTATCTTGTAAAAGAACAATTAACCCTTCTCTTCTCAATCCTAATTTCAATCGTCCGCCACCAAGTCCACTCTGTGTAACGCCATCAGAACAAAAAATGAGTCTATCGCCCAATTTAAGATTTATTTTATAAACTTTCATCTTACGATTTTTAAAAGTTTTGGACTGAATAATTTCAGGCTCCGGATTTATAACTTCATTATCTCTAATCCAAACAAAATCAGGATTACCTTCTTCAACAATCTTTGCTGACCCATCATCATTGCAATTAATTGCCGAAAACGTTGAATAACTAATTCTTCTAACCTTACAAACCGGAAGAGAGTTCATAATAATTTCGGCAGCTTTTTTAATCGGGATTTGGTCATTTTCAATAAATCTCAACAACATCGTTGCGGTCATGCAAGAAAGTATGTTTGCTTTAATTCCGCTTCCTAATCCGTCCGAAAGCACAGCAATCAATCTTGCTTCTTCGGGGTATCTTTTTGATACAAAATAATCCCCATAAGCATTTTGATTATATTTTTTTATTTGTGCGCAATCAATATCTATGAACATAAAATGTTTTACCTATTCATTTTCATTGTCATAATCATTTTCGATGGAACTCAAAAGTGTTTCGGTTTCAACCATGTGTTCACCTAACAAACAAGCGATTTCTTGAACAATTGATATATTTTTAGAAATAACTTCATGAGCCTTTTGCGAAATTTTTTCTCTGTTAGTTTCGGTTTTGGTGACATCGGTTATTACTGCGCCCACAATTTCATTTTCTTCAATAGTAAACGCATTTATATCATAAAGCTTGCCATTAGAAGGATAACGTTCTTTGTGCAAATCTTTTCCGGTTTTCAAAATTGTTCTAAAAATATCCGAAAAATCAATTATTCTATCAAGAGCTGCACCTATCATGCCATCCGGTCTTGCCTTAAATATTTCATACATTTCACCGGTAAACATCTTCATAAATGCATCATTTGCTTCGATAATATTCATATTGTTATCGACCATTACTATTGCCGAAGGCATACATCTAAGCATCGCTGCGGCTTTTCGCATTGCGATTTTTCTCATATAAGAAACGCACATCGAACTTTCAGCCTCACCATTTAGCAAAGCTTTTGCCAAATCTCGACAAGTTGCATACCCGCAACCGCCACAATTCAATTCATCATCAACGGAATGTTTACCCATTTTTTTAAGTGTTTTCAGAATTTCTTCAATAGGAAAATCATTATCGGCAATTTTGCCTTCAGTTATTGCGTAATCAACAACAACTTGCGGTTCTTGCGGAATTTCATCACGTTTTTTAACTTTGTATAATATATCCGATATCATTTTAATTCCGGCCTTGTCTGTCGAAACACAAGGACCTCCGACACATCCGCCTTCACAAGACAAAGCTTCAACAAAAATAGTTCTGTCAAGTTTTTCCGGATTAAGATTTAAAAGTGCTTTTTCAAACGCTTTCAAGCCACAGACATCCAAAAGTTGAACATCCGATTTAACCCCAATTTTCCTAATAGTTTCGTTCATTCCGCCATCAATAGGATACAACGCACCTTCGTGTGCCGAATATGGAACAAATTGATTTTTTTCATCTTTCTCAACTTGTGAAAAATCAAGGATTTCGTCATGGAACCACATTCTCAACTCATCAAATGTCAACGCAACATCAAACAAACCGGAATAAGTAACTTCATTCTTTTTGCCTATACAAGGCCCAATAAACACAATCGAAATATCTTCTCCATATAATTCTCTTAACATTTTGGCATGTGTCATTGCCGGAGAACCTATTTGCGTAATATATTTTGTATACTCCGGATGATATTTCCGCACAAAATCCACTACAACAGGACAAGCACTTGAAATAAAAAGTCCTTTTTCTGCTTCATTCAACATTTGTGTTGTTTTTATCGAAACTTGTTCCGCACCGATTGCCGTTTCCGAAACATCTTTGAACCCTAGTTTTTTCAACAACGCAATCATTTTCATGGCAGAAACTTCAAACACTGCACGCCAAGACGGAGCCAAAGATACATAGACATCCTTTTTGGCTCTAATTAAATTTTTGACTTGGTCAATATCTGTACGCACACGCTTTGCATTACTTGGACAAGTTTTTACACAATTACCGCAAGCGATACATTTTTCAGGAATTACCGATGCATGCCCATTTTCCACGCGAATAGCTTTTACTGGACATTCACGAACGCAACGATAACAGTCATGACATTCATTTATTAACGTATAAACCGGATATTGATTATTCATTGAGACTCCTTTAATAATTACAAAAGAAAAGATGCGAGCGACCAAAAAACATCACAATAATTAACTACTCAATTGTTTTAAACTAAGAATTTCTTCCAATTTTTCGACATCAACTTCGTGATATTCAACACCGTCAATCGTAATATTAGGACCGGTTGCGCATTTCCCTTCACAACGTGCCCCTACAAGTTCGATTTCAGCATCAAGTTTTTTTTCATTTATTAAATCTTCCAAAAATGCAAGGTTCGTATCGTTGCCTCTAGCAAAACAAGAACTTCCCATGCAAACCGTAATTATATGTTTAGACATAATTTCCTCAGCTATCTGTATTTACAGTTACATTTTATTCCATTAAAACAATCTTGGCAAGTAGTTTTAGGACAAAATTCGTTCAAATATCGTATCAATATTTTTCAAAAATTCATTCTTGTCAAAAATTTCATCTATTTGCGCTAAAGAAAGCAAATTTGTAACCTCATTATCATTCAAGAGGTTTGCTCTAAAATCTCCGTCATTTGTGAACGCATCAAGTGCATTACGTTGCACGATTTTGTACGCATCTTCTCGTGTCAAACCACATTCAACAAGTTTCAATAGAACTTTTTGTGAAAAAACAATCCCGCCAAATTTGTCGGTATTTTTTGCCATGTTTTCAGGGTGGACATTCAAATTTTCAACAATACCGTTAAATCTTTTGAGCATAAAATCAACAAGCACTAAACTATCAGGAAAAATTATTCTTTCTGCCGAACTGTGCGAAATATCTCTTTCGTGCCATAACGGAATATTTTCTAATGCAACTAAGGAATTTGCCCTCACAACTCTTGCAAGCCCACACAAATTTTCAGATAACACCGGATTTTTCTTATGCGGCATTGCAGAAGAACCCTTTTGCCCCTTGGCAAATCCTTCTTCAACTTCCAAAACTTCTGTTCGTTGCAAATGTCTGATTTCCACTGCAAATTGTTCAATAACGCTTGCTATCAATGCTAATGATTGCATAAAGTACGCGTGATAATCTCTTGCAATAATTTGCGTAGAAATTTTTGCGGGTTTAAGCCCTAAATTTTCGCAAGTTATTTCTTCAATTTTAGGCGAAATATTGCTATAAGTCCCGACCGGACCGGAAATTTGTCCGACTCTTATTTGCTCTAACGCGTTGATAAAATTTACCTTTTGACGTTCAAGAATATCTATCCAACTGCATATTTTAACCCCAAAAGTCATAACTTCTGCATGAATACCGTGCGAACGTCCTATGCAAATTGTATCTTTATGCTCTAACGCCAATTTTTTCAATGAATTAATCGTTTTGTTTAAATCATCAAGAATAATTTTCCCACTATCTTGGATTTGCAAAGCAAAAGCGGTATCAATCACATCAGAACTTGTCATCCCGACATGCATATATTTCGCATATTCACCTAAATTTTCATTTACACAAGTTAAAAACGCAATTACATCATGTCTAACTTCCGCCTCGATTTCATCAATTCTTTTCAAATCAAATTTTGCACGCTTTTTTAACTCTTCAATATCACATTTTGGGAAATCACCTAACTGCGCATAAGCATCACAAACAGCAATTTCAACATTTAAATAATAGTTAAATTTGGAATTTAAATCCCAAATATTTTTCATTTCTTCGTATGCATATCTGTCAATCATATTTAGATTATATCACGTAATTTTATTTTTTTACATTTCTTAATTAAATGTAAAAACATGCCAAACCCATGCTACATGCATGTTTGCATGACATCAAATGGCTGAGAGCATGTCGTAGTGGGGTTTTAGGCATGATTGACACCTCAAAAGTATTGATTTAGCGGGATTTCAAGTTTTCTTTACAAATGTTAATAATTACATGTTGTGCCCTTGAAAAAAAAAAGTGATTTTCTATAATGTTGATATAGATAGGGAACGTACATGAGACGGGAATTTGAGGGATATGATATCCGATTTTCATGACGTTTTTGGGGATGGGAATTATACTTCCTAATTACGATAGAAAAGTTAATTGGAGATTTATAAATTGTTTAGAAGTAGGGATATGGGTAGAGCCGTAGCGGTAAGAAGATGGACACAAACGGCAGTAGAATGTTATAAAAGAGGTTGCAATTGCGAAGGATGTTTTTACAAAGACTTTTTCAGCGGGTCTTCTCAAAAATGTCAAATGAAAGCATCCGTATTAGAATTGGTACGAGTTATCGGAACACCTTCAAATATCGAAATGCAACAATTTCTTGAAGATTAATTTAACGTTGCCTCTTTAAAATTTTAACTAATTGTGTTATAATAAGTAAGCGACAGTTAATATGGAGGTGCGCATGCATATTTACGTTAATGGTAGAAACATTGAAATTACAGATGCCATCAAAGCTTATGTAAAAGAAAAAGTCGGAAAAGTTGCCAACCATTATGACCAAATCCAAGGTATTGAGGTTGTACTTTCCGTAGTTAAAAACCCATCAGCTTCCGGCAAACACGTAGCAGAAGTTTCTTGCAAAATGTCGACCGGCGTAATTCATTGTGAAGAAGCCGCCGAATCAATGTACGCAAGCATTGATTTGTTAGCAGACAAATTGGCAAGACAAGTACAAAAATTCAAAGACAAAGCTCTAGGTTCAGACAAATCATCTATCAGAACAAGTGCTGCAGTAGAAGAAACTGCAGAAGAAACTGAAGAAGAAACAGAAGAATCTGCAGAATAGTTTAAGTAAAACTTTGAGGCGAGCAGGAATACCTGCTCGCCTTTTATATAGGGGAAAACAAGTGATTAACGGGAAAAAAGTCGTTATAGTAATGCCTGCATACAACGCAGAAAAAACATTGAAACAAACATACGACGAAATATACAAGCCATTTATAGATGAAGTAATACTCGTAGATGACAATTCACAAGATAACACAAAATTTGTATCTCACGAATTGAATATAAAAACCATTGTACACAAAGAAAACCGAGGCTATGGCGGCAATCAAAAGTCTTGTTATAAAGCAGCATTAAAATTAGGAGCAGATATTGTTGTTATGCTCCATCCGGATTATCAATACACCCCAAAACTTATTCCGGCTATTGTTTCAATGATGGCATTTGGAGAATACGATGCAGTATTGGCGTCACGCATGTTAGGAAATTCAGCACTCAAAGGCGGAATGCCCCTATACAAATTGATTGCAAACAAGTGCCTCACCGCGTTTGAAAACATACTAACAAATCAAAAATTATCTGAATATCATACCGGTTTTAGAGGTTTTACAAAAGAAGTTTTAGAAACCTTACCACTAGAAGAATGCGATGACGACTTTATATTTGACAACGAAATGATTGCCCAAATGTTTTATTATGACTTCAAAATCGGGGAAGTTTCTTGTCCGACAAAATATTTTAAAGAAGCATCTTCCATCAATTTTGTACGTTCTTGCAAATATGGATTTGGCGTTTTGTGGGTCAGCATAAAATACCGTTTGGCAAAACTTGGCTTAAAATCAAAAATATTTAACCAAAACGGCAAGAAATTAGACCTTCAAACCGATTTGGAATATTTTACAGGTAAATAATTAAGTATTGTTTTGCGAAAGATAATTGAATAGAATAAACAACAATAAGGTGCATTTACACGCACCTTATTTACTTATCCATATTATACATAATTTATCTTTATCTAACTTTAAACGGATAATCATCTGGAATTTTCCAACTATTAGCGTGGATTAAACGAGTACAATAAGCATTATTACTGCCAACGTAACCACAACCATAAGTTGCATGCGAGTACAAACTCGCGATATTCCCATCCCAACCACTATCATAAGTACGAAAACCTTTATCATTAGTAAACATAAACGCAAATGCGCAACGACCAGTCATATCTTTAAGTGTATTAGCTGAAACCAAACATTTTGAAGGTTTATTAGGAATATAAAACCAATCTCGTCCACCTCCACCATTAATAGAAACTGCTCTGATTGTAAAAGCACTACCATCGGAAAGGTAATAAACAGATCCTTGACGTCCACCAATCAACATCGTCTCAATTTTTACAATACTTAAGTGTTTCCCGACATGTGACATAAAAAATTCTCGTTGTTCATCTAATTGTGCAATATCCTCCCACCAAGTATTTACGTCACCATATTCAACCTTTGCCATATTAACAGCCTGATTCATTGATGAATAAAATTTTTTTAACCTTGTTTCCACAACTTGTTTGTTATGCTTTTCGATTAACGTTGGTATCGTCAACGCTGCAACTACCCCAACGATTGCTAGAGTAATCAATACTTCTGCTAAAGTAAAACCAAATTTTTTGTTCATAGTTTTTTTACCTTTCTTCTTTTATTTGTTTGTACTACTGCTATTCTTTACTTGTCATCGCGGAACGAGTGAGCGGAGGATGAAAGGCAGAGCCGTATCCGTTTAACGCGAGCGATGTGACAAATTTATTCCGCGATCTCTTTTCAACGATGTCGGTGAATACAGATCGCGCAACAAGTGCGCGATGACAGAGGGAACTGTTCCTCCCCAAAGGGGGAGGTTAGGTGGGGTGCAATCAAAAATCCCACCATCTTCTTTCGGACTTGCACGACCAGAATTTCTGCATGACAAAGTACCTAATTGCATAACAATTAGGTTTTTAAAAACGTTGATATTACTGGGTTTTAGACACCCAATAGGGCGCAAACCCGCTCTACGCTTGGATTGCCCCCCCCCCCGTAGGCGCAAATGCAGTTATAGCAAGGGTTTTGGGCAATTTAGAGCTTTCAAATTCCTCGACAAAATCTATGCACAATTTATCTAATCTCATAGTTTTCATGTTCCCAATATATCAAATTTTTAAACAAAATTCAAGCACTTATAAAAAACGGATAAATTTAAAATTCCGTTACTCTTTTTAACTAAATGCTTTAAAACTTCTTTCTACATTTTTGGAAATTACATTTTTTACCGATTCATATTCGGTTTGTAGCGCATTGTGAATTGTATCAGGAACAGTTTCAACAATTAATAATCTTGCTTGTGATGCTGACATTCCCATGCGTAATACTTTCCTTTCATTAGAAATATCGGCATTTTTTTGAAAAACTTTGGACTATTAATCCAATAAAACACCCTTTCACGCTTTATAAATAAGGTTTTTAGGCCAATTTAAGTCTTTGTTAACATTTCTTCACATTTTAATGTTTATAGGCAATTTATATTTTCAAAAATACTTTATATAGGTACGGGGATAAAACCAAGGGGATTTTACAAATGTCAATCAATGCAATGAACTTAACAGATTCTATACCATATCCTGGTTATAAAATCACAAATATGCCGGTTAACTTGACCGCTTGGCAAGCATTGAAGCCTTGGTCTTTTATGACTCATTTTGGCGGACAAACTCAATATTCAGTAATGGATGCAAGCGTTCCGCCACTTGTTGCAGCTTTGGCTCAAGATAAATTTACTCAAACTTATAACCCACTTTTATTAGGTTTTAATTTGGGCAGCACAGGCATTGACCCTGCAATGGTTCAAGCATCATATCAAAACGCATATCAATACGGATACAATATGATGAGCAATTCAATGAACGCTGCAACTCTTAACTCTTTATTGAGCACTTTATCTTCAACAGAATCTCAACTTTCTTCACTAATACAAGATAAAACATTGACTGAAGATCAAAAAGCAAGATTACAAGCAAGACTTGATGAAGTTAAAGCATTGAAAGCTAAAGTTGAAGAAACTATACAAAAAATGAATTCTATGGATGCTACAGAACTTAAAACTAAAATCCAAGAATTATCTGAAGAATTAAAAACTATTAGTACATCTATTCAAGAAACAACAAAAGAAATTCAAGAAGAATTAAAAACTACAGCAGAAGGTACTGAAGGCACTGCCACAGAAGGCGCTGAAGGTGCTGCCACAGAAGGTGCTGATGCAGCCGATGACGTTGATGGTGACGGAGTTGTATCACCGGCAGAACGCAAAGTTTCAAAAAAAGAAAAACAAGTCGAAGACTTCGTTATGAACCAAATCTGTGACCTTCTTGACAATGCTATTGATGGCCCAGGTACAAATTACGATGATGATGAAAACGGACTTAAAAACGTTATTTTGAATAATATTTCAAAAGATAACATCTTGGAATTGTTCGAAAAATGGGACGAAGGCTATGCAAATAGTGGCTCTTATGCCGATGATGAAGACGGTTTAATTGAAACATTAATGGATGAATGCGAAGGTGACCAAAAACAAGAAATCGGCTCAATGATTATTGAAGCATTGGCTGAAAGAGCATTACTTAACGGCACAAATGTAGACCAAGAAGTTGCAGCCGCTAGAAAAGCATTAAAATCTAACTGGTTAGGTTGGAGAGACGATGATGCTATTCAACAAGCTGTAAACGCATTGAAAAACAAAGTTGCTGAAGGTGAAAAAGTTATCAAAGCTGCTAACGCAGATAAAGCAAATGCTGCAAAACAAAAAGCAGACCAGAAAAAAGCTGCAGAAAAAACTAAAGCAGACGCAGCTAAAGCAGAAAAAGCAAAAAAACAACAAGAAAAAATTGATGCTCAAACAGCATTATTTATAAAAGATATGAAAGAATGTTTAGAAAGAGATGACATCGACGCATTACCTGCGGGCGTGGAAGTTGTAAAAGATGCCAGCGGCAACTTCAAAGGCTTCTCTATCAGAGTTAAAGGTAAAGAGTACTTCGGTAAAAACTATCTTGATTTAGCAGCTGCATTAGAAAAGGACGGTATCACTCTTCCTTTAAAATAGATTTTATTTAATGATTCCTCATATTTAGTAAAAGGCAAAGAGAGCTTGTGTTGTAGATAGGTAGAAAGTGAAGAAGAAGACCCAAATGGGTCTTTTTTTTTACACAACTTTATAAGAACTTCCGCCTTTAATACAATCCATTATCCCGTCAAATGTTATTTTGAGTATATAATCCACCGCCTCTTGAGTTTGATATGCAACATGAGGGGTAATAATAACATTGTTCATTTTCGAAAGTTTATCAATAATTTCGAGCTCCCAAACACATTCCGGCGTTAATTTACTTTTATCAATATTAACATCCGAGCAATGAAAAGTTGATATTTCACACAAAACAACATCTAACGCTGCACCGGCAAGCCTTCCGACACTCAATGCCTCAAGCAAATCCTTAAGATTTACCAACTCACCTCTCGCAGCATTAATCAGATAGGCCCCTTTTTTCATGATATCAAATTCTTTTTTAGATATCATATTGCGATTTTCACCGGTAAACGGAACATGCAAAGATATTACGTCTGAACTTCTCAAAAGTTCATCAATTTCAACGTATTTTATCGAATAAAGTCTTTCCAACTCTTTTTTAGGCATTAAATCATACGCAAGAATTTTCATTCCGATTGCATTAGCTATTTTGCACACCGCAGCGCCAATAGCACCGGTTCCAACCACCCCGATTGTCAATTCAGACAAATCTCGACCGATATAATCAGTACAAGAAGTTAGCGCATCGTTTTTAATATGTTGGGTTGCCGCAACAAGATTTCTTGTAAGTGCAATTATTAATCCGATAATATATTGTGCAACACTTCTTTCGCCATAATTTTCAACATTAATAAGCGAAATATTTTTCCCCATACAAGTTTGTGTACAAATATGGTTATACCCCGTAGAACGTGTCGAAACAATTCTAAGGTTTTTAAATTCTTTAATCACATCGGTGTTTACAACTGAATCAACAAAAACACTTATAACACTGACATTATCTTTTTCCTCTTGGGAAAGATTTTTGACCGTTTCGGAATTAAGGCTTTCTTTAAAAAATTTGATATCGAAATTGTCTAATTTGTTTTGTTCAAAAAAACTTTTTTCGGCTTCTCTATAATCATAAAATAACATTTTTATCGTCATAAAATTCTCCTATTCAACAATATTATTTATGAAGAAAAGTTTTTAGATATTACCCAATTGTCGAATAAAAAATTAGTCAAGTAGGTAATGTTTATTTTTGCACAACTCATTATGATAAAAGCATAACCAGAAAGGAGCCTTTAAGAAATGGCATACGAATTAATGTTAAAAGAACCGGAATTATATTTCGACAGTATTCACCAAGAACTAAACAACTTCTTGCGAGATACATTTTTGACCCAAGCAATTGCAAACCCACTTAATATTAAAAAAATGGCTACTTGGAGACCTGCAATTGAAGTTAAACAAAATGACAAAAACTATAAAATAAAAGTTCAACTCCCGGGAGTAAAACAAGACGATATCCATGTGGAACTAGATAACGACTTTTTAACTCTTAAAGCAGAAATCCAAGAGGAAAAAGAACAAAAAGACGAAGAAGAAAAAAATGAAAGATATCATACATCCGAATTCAGATACGGAAAATACCTAAGAACAATATCTTTTGACCAACCAATAAAATCCGATGCGGCAGAAGCTTGCTACAAAGATGGAGTTCTTACAATCACAATTCCAAAACAAAAAATTGAACACAAACAACCAAAAGTTTTGGAAATAAAAAACAAATAAAGTTTTGGGCAACGGCCGCCTAGGTTGGTTGCCCTCCCCCAGAATAATCATATAACAGCAATAAAACAACACTCAGACCCATCAACCCGTAGTCATCTTTCGGATTTTACGAAAGCGTGCACAATAGACGGTGGGGTTTGAAAAACCGCAACGATGATAATACCCAGCACGACATATTATCCACGCGGTATCTAGCGAAAAGGGAACTTATCCCTTTTCGCTTTTTACACATTATACTATTTTCAAAAATAAAGCGTGCATATAAATGCCCACTTTAAATTTGAATAATTTTCATTTAATCTTTTAGTGTGTCAACATCCAAACTGTTGCACCATATTGGCTAACCACTGTTATATCGCCTTTGATTCCACCATAGCCCCTTAGAGGATAGGAGTAAATATCATAAAATCTCTCCGGTTTACCAAGATATGCATCTTGTGAAAAATCATCAAACCAATTGCCATAACCAGTTACACTTATTTTACCACTTTTAGTAGCATGCGTCAGCTTATTAGGACCTTTTTTACCATTTATATCAAAATATAGCACATCATCTTGAAAATCGTAAAAATTCACAATTACACCGCTTGGAAAAGAATACGCAATCACTCTATCAGCATTACTACGCAGCCAACTTGCACCATAATTGCTAGGATGATTTGGGTCAGTTTTTTGAATGTAAGTTGCACTCGGAACATACGTATTAATTAAACTACACAACGATTTCCGTTCTGCAAGAGTTTCGGTTTCCGGATTTACACACAAAACGAAATCATTTTCTTCGTAATCATAATTTGCCTTAGCCATTTTATTAGCTTGTACAAGAACTGCAACCGTCTTTTTAACCAATCCTTTTATCTTTTGCTCCTCTATTTTATTAATAATTGTAGGTAACGTAAGTGCAGCTACAATACCCACTATGGTAAGAGTTATCAAAACTTCTGCCAAAGTAAAACCTTTTCTTCTCATCATTAACTTCCCTTTCTACATATTATTGTATATATAAATATATATTGCATTATACAATAATATACGATAGATACGTAATTGTGTCAATACGTGTATTCAACTACACAACAGCAAAAAAACATTAGTGCGCACCGACACTAATCAATAAAAAACAACACTATTTTTAATAGCTGAATCTATAAACTCATAAGCCAATTATGGGCAAATGTTGCATTAAATATACCAAATGCTGCCCCCGCAATAACCTCAACCGGTGTGTGCCCGAGAAGTTCTTTCAACTTTTCACCCATCGCAGCCGTATCGTGTTTGTAAAAATCTTCCATCATTCTATTTAAACAAGCTGCAGTTTTTCCAGCATTACGTCTGATTCCTGCGGCATCATACATAGTTACAAGCGCATAACTACTTGCAACCGCAAAAATCAACGAATCAAAACCCGCTATCAAACCAACCGTAGTGGAAAGCCCAACAACGCCTGCTGAATGAGAACTAGGCATTCCACCGGTTGTAGAAAATATTTTAAAATTAACTTTTTTTGTTTTTACGGTAAATATGATGAATTTCAAAAACTGCGCCAAAAATGCTGACATTATACCAATTGCAATAACTTCATATCCATTACCTGTAATCTGTTTAAAAAATTCAATCATTTATATTCCTACTCTCTTTTTCATATTCTCTATAATGTCACTATAAACTGCAGATTCAATTCCAAGTTGTTTGATTATATCATAACAGTTATCAAATAGGCAAGCAGCTTTACATTTCGCATTTTCTAACCCATACAACGCGGGATAAGTAAGTTTGCCGGCAATTTTATCCTTTCCAAGAGTTTTGCCCATCTCCTCAAAAGTGGAAATTTCGTCCAAAATATCATCACAAATTTGAAATGCCAACCCAAAATTTTGTGCAAATATTTCCAAAGCCTGAACCGTCATTTCATTTGCACCGGCAATAATTGCGCCTGATTTTATTGCCAATTTAAACAAATCGGATGTTTTGTGCATGTGAATAAATTGCAACAATTTTTCATTTTCACTAAAATCTCTATCGTCAAGGTTTTGACCTTCTTGCTCAATATCCACAACTTGCCCGCCAATTACCCCATAGGCACCGGCATATTCAAAATATTCATTAAGGACTTTTATCAAGGTCTCAGCAGATAAATTTTGAGAATTTTTGGTAATAATTTGAGGCGCAAATGTCAACAACGCATCACCCGCCAAAGTCGCTATTGCTTCACCAAAAACCTTATGATTAGTCAATTTGCCACGTCTGTAATCGTCATTATCCATACACGGCAAATCATCATGAATAAGCGTTTGCGCATGTAACATTTCAATCGCACAAGCGGTAGGCATTGCATCCTCAATTTTGCCCCCTAAAATTCGACAAGTCTCAAGGCAAAAAATTGGTCTTAATCTTTTTCCCGGCAATGTAACTGTGTATTTCATAGAGTCAAAAATTTTTTCTGGGTATTGCAGAACAAAATACTCTTCAAGCTTTTGATTTACTATTTTGATATAATTATCTATTGTATACATTGCCCTTTACTCCTCGCTCTTGTCAAAACCATCTATTTCTTGATAAACTTTTTGTTTCAAAGTATTTCTTGAACTTTGGCGTTTTCTTGCGCCAATTTTTGCGATTTCTTTATTTTGAACCATTTTTTTTGAAGTTTCAACTTTTTTGCCTTCATATTTAACACGTTCTTTATAACTTTTAGCCTCTTCTACAAACTGCAAATAACTTGCATATCGGGTTTCATCAATTTCGGCAAAATGTTCCAAAACATTACATCCATCTTCGTGAATATGAAGACAATCCGCATATTTGCAAGTTTTTCGATAAGGCTCCATTTCCTCAAAAAGCGCGTCTACATCTTGAGGCAAAAGAAAATCAAATTTAACGTTGCTAAACCCAGGAGTATCAACAATCCGCGAAGTTTCATTGATTTTAATAATTTCGCAATGTCTGGTCGTATGAGTACCACGCTGGGTTTTGTCACTTACGGATTTAGTTTTCAAATGCAAATTTGGATTTATTGCATTTATAAGGCTAGATTTGCCAACACCGGAATTCCCGCACAAAACCGAAGTTTTATCCTTCAAAACTCGTTCAAAAGCCTTGATTCCGTTGTATTCGGTAGCAGAGGTAAAAACAATTTGATAACCAAGAGTTTTATAAATTTGTTCAATCTGCACTCTCAAAGATTTTTCCCATTTTAAATCTTCTTTGTTGAAACATAAGACAGTCGGGATATCATAATATTTTGCAAGCGCAATATAACGATTAAGTTGATGCAAATCCAAATCCGGTTGCTTAAGCGCAGAAACAATAATAATTTGGTCAATATTTGCAACACTTGGCCGCGCGATATAATTTTTTCTGGGGATAACAGATGTTATCACTCCATTTGAAAAATCTACAAAATCCCCGACAAGAATTTTTTCTTTGCGTTTTTTAAGAACTTCTCTAATTTTGCACTCAAAATTTTCAATGCCATTGGTGACATAATAAAAATCAGAATGAATTTTATAGATTTGTCCTTCTGCCATGTTATTTTTCTTCCTTTTGATACGCCCAAGCCGAATGATTATGAATACTTTCCAGCGCTTCACACTCGACTTCAAAAGAAGTAACAACATCATTGTTTCTCAATTTAACAACAACTTCGCGCAAAACATCTTCCACAAAACGCGGATTATCCCAAGCTTTTTCGGTAACAAATTTTTCATCTTCTCTTTTAAGCAAAGGATAAACCGGACAAGAAGCACACGACTCAACCATTTCAATCAAATCTTCAAGCCAAATATGCTTATCTTCATCATAAGAAACTTTTACAGTAATCAAAGCGCGCTGATTGTGCGCACCATTGTCAGAAATTTCTTTTGAACAAGGACAAAGTGTTGTAACCGGAACTTTGACCCCTAAAATAAACTTATATTCTGTACCGGACATTTGGCCTTCAAAAGAACAATCATAGCCCATAAAAGATTTGTTTTTGGTAACCGGGGCAATTTTATCAACAAAATATTTAAATTTAAATTCCAAATCACCGCTTTGAGCATCCAGATTGTTTATAATTTGTTCCAAACACCCTTTAATATCGACACCAAGAAGGTTTTTATTACGCCATTCGTTAAGAACTTCAACAAAACGGGACATGTGCGTACCCTTATAATCCCTAGGGAGCGAAACATTAACTTTTGCCTTTGCCGAAACAATTTGATTGGACTGATTTTTACGCTGAATAGTCAACGGGAGGTCAAGATGTTTAATCCCAACTTTTTGAATATCTACATTTCTCGTATCTTTAGAATTTTGTATATCTTTCATAAATCTTCCTTTAGCAAAAGTTTAGCACAAAAAATTGTTAAGTTTTGTTAATATACTGAGAAAATTATGGCAATTTTTTAAAATATGGGAACTTTATATAAGTATAAAGCTCTCTCTTCTTATTTAAACGGATAGGCCTTGAATACAAACAAGGTCTTTTTTTTTTGCACCGAGCAGAGGAATGAGCACAGAGTGCGAAAGTCGAACACGCGTCTGGCAAAACCACGCTTTTGGCAGCAAGTGTGAGCGGTTCCGTTTAATGCGAGGTGCAGCACCGAGCAGAGCGGATTTGCGGACGGACAAAAAGACCG
>JAZSRN010000048.1:0-14831 GCA_045538535.1 Candidatus Gastranaerophilaceae bacterium
GCCCCCTACTTAGCTGTCTTGGATTTGCTCCGCGCTCGGGAAGTTTCGCATATGTGGCAAAGCCACAGCAAGCTCAATTCCCTCGCTATCCGGACTCGTTTCACTCCGTCCGTCCGCAAATCCGCTCCCCCCAGAGGGGGGAGATCCGGTATCGGCAGAGTCCGTTTGGGGAGGAACACTCCTCTGTCATTCTGAACTTGTTTCAGAATCTCAAGTTGCCGACATCGGTGTAAAGAGATTGCGCAACAAGTGCGCAATGACAAATAAAAAATAAAAGTAGTACAAAATTATAAAAGTAATAAAAAACGAAAGGAAGTAAAAATGTTTAGAATTACAAAAACAATCGTTAATGATTCCTCCCCATCTGGGGAGGTTAGGTGGGGTGCAGACTTCGCACCGACATCGTTGAGAAAAGGGATCCTGAAACGAGTTCAGGATGACAAAATTAAAAATTGCAAACGAGGTTTCACTCTAGCAGAGGTCCTTATCACCCTAGCAATCGTTGGAGTTGTGGCGGCATTGACAATGCCAACTTTAGTTGCGCATTATAAGGATAAGGTGTTAGAAACTCAACAAAAGAAAGCAGCGAGTGTTATATCTAATGCATTTGGGATGTTGAAAGCCGAAACGGATGGAGCAAATTTGGCATATGCAGCAATTTCAAATTGCAAAACGACAGAATGTTTTGCTACAGAACTTAAAAAAGTATTAAATATAGTAGCAGATGTTGATATGACTTCTGATAATGCCAAGATGAAATATACATTTTTAAATGGTGAACGTGAAGTATGGAGTGAAGACAAACATTACGTATTTGCAACGGCAGACGGTACAGTTTTTGGGTTAGAAAAAGGTGAAGGCATATCAAGCGGCGTATTCAGTGTTGTAGCTGATGTCAATGGTAATAAATTACCGAATTTAGGCGGTAAAGATTTGTGTAAATTTGCGGTATCAAATACTGCAACCGTAACGGAACAATGTTCGGCAATGCTAAATACTCCTTGTGAAGAAGGATACATATCTTATAATGGTAGTTGTACATCGCTTCCGACAGGTTGTACTGCTGGAACCGTGGTTGAATATGTTGAATCGGGAGTATTAATGTCTGAAATATCTTGTACCGCTTGTGTTGAGGATTATACTCAATATGTGGCGAGTTTTGCTCCTCAGCCTACAATATATAGATGTAAACTTGATAATGCACCACCTATACCTATACCTCCACCAGCGTATTAATAATAGTAATAGCTCAAATTATATTAATAAAACCCGAAGACTTTACTCTTCGGGTTTTAAAATTATTTATTATTGTGAGATTTATATTGTCTAATACCGTAAAAGCTACCGAATACGGTTTCCCTTCTTAATATCTTAGAGTTTGGTTTGGGTGTGAGTACGGTAGCAACAACGCATACTACCGATACTTCTACTCTGCGAACTCGTACTGGGGCTACGACACCCGAGACAGCAGCAGCGGCTTAGTGTTGTGTAAAGAGTAGTTTTGTGTTTATGTGGCAAAGGTGTAATCAATGCGGATGTTCTGTAACTACAGGACATCCGTGTTGATTTTTATTATAGATTGCTTTTTGACTTGAATTATTGTTATTTATTCACAATCATTACCCCTTGATAAATCAAGTGTCGGGATTATTGATTTTTATTTATTGCTTCAATAATATCCTTAACTGCGGTTTGTGGTGTCACTTTTTCTTGAGTGCCGGTTTCGCGAATTTTGTATTCAACAAGTCCTTCTGAGATTGTTTTACCAACTGTAACCCTAAACGGAAATCCTATCAAATCCGCATCTTTGAATTTTACGCCGGCTCTTTCATCTCTATCATCAAGCACTGCTTCAACACCGTTTGCCAAAAGCTCTTCGTAAATATTTTGGGCAATAGACATTTGTTCTGTATCTTGAATGTTTACCGGAACAATGACTACGTGATAAGGAGCAATAGCAATCGGCCATTTGATTCCAAATTCATCGTGGTGTGCCTCAACTGCAGCGGCTGCAGTTCTTGAAATTCCGATACCGTAACAACCCATAACAAACGGTTGAGTTTTGCCATTTTTGTCAAGGTAAACGGCGTTCATAGGTTTTGAATATTTAGTTCCGAGTTTGAAAATATTTCCTACTTCAATGCCTCGGGTTACTTTTAGCGGTTTTCCACATTGTGGGCAAAGTTCTCCGCGTTGTACAAGTCTAATATCTGCATATTGTTCAATGATTACGTCAGTTCCTATATTTGCACCTACTAAGTGTTTATCTGCCTCATTTATGCCGACAACAAAGTTTTTCATATCTTTTACTGTGTTATCCGCAATTATTTTTACTCCGGTCATACCTTTAGGGCCAATGAAACCTTTTGACGCGCTAAAACCTTTTTCAACCATCAATTCTTCAATTTCCGGCGCAGTTGCAATTCGAATTTCAATACCGCCCACTGCGTTCATAAGTTTTGTTTCTTCAACTTCTTTATCTGCTCTTATCAGCGCGATTACAGGTTTTTTGTCAACGATATATACAAGTGATTTCAATATTACAGTGGATGGAATATTCAAAAATTCACATAATTCGTCAATGGTTTTTGTATCCGGTGTATCTACAATTTTTGTTTCAGCAAATCCACCGTCAACAATCGCTTCGGTTAAATTGGATATTGCGTGGTTAGAGTTTGCGGAGTAATCACAATCATCGCAATAGAATACATCATTTTCGCCCGCATCAGTGTCTGTTATTACCATAAATTCGTGTGAAACGCTACCACCTATAGCACCAGAATCTGATTGAACCATTTTGGTATCAAGTCCGCAACGTTTAAAAATGTTTTTGTATGCTTGCGCCATGTTTTCGTATTCTTTGTCAAGGCCGGCTTCATCTATGTCAAAGCTATAAGCATCTTTCATTATGAATTCTCTTCCGCGTAAAAGTCCGAAACGTGGACGAACTTCATCTCTAAATTTTGATTGAATTTGATATAAATTCACCGGTAATTGTTTATATGATTTTAATCCGTCACGAGCAATTGAGGTAATAATCTCTTCGTGTGTAGGGCCAAGACACATTTCTCGGTTGTGTCTGTCTTTTAGGCGCATAAGTTCACGACCGTAAACTTCCCATCTGCCCGATTGTTCCCATAGTTCTTTCGGTTGAACAAATGGCATCAAGAGTTCTTGTGCGCCAGCTTTATCCATTTCATCTCTAACAATATTTTCTATTTTTTTTAAAACTCGCCACATAAGTGGTAAATAATTGTAAACCCCTGAAGTAAGTTTTCTTATATATCCCGCGCGAGCAAGCATTTTGTGAGAGACAACTTCTGCATCAGAAGGGAATTCTCTTAATGTTTGCACAAATAATTTTGACATTTTCATATTGTATCTTCCTTCTTATTAATATTTCTAGCTTTTATTTTATCATGCTGAAAAATTTGAGTAAAGGAATAACGATTTTGTTGCAATGTTACAATTGTTAATATTATTTTATCTATAGGCAATTTTTCGCTAAATATACTTTTTATATATATAAGAGGAAAAATTAAGGGGATAAAATTGTTCAATTTCGGTTACAATATTTGTTCATATAGAATGCCAAATATATCGATGGGTTGTTGCATGCCTTCATACCCTATGTATTCGGCTTATTCTTTTGCAATGCCGAATTTTTATTCATATCCTCCAATATTTTCGGCTCCGGTTTATTCAATGCCGATGTATTCGCCTTGTGCATATAACGATTTCATAGGTGTTGCATCAGCTTATATGATGTTGAATAATTTTAATAAAATTTGGGATGGTTTATTGAGCTTTAATACTGCAAAAGCTCCGGAAATAGAGGCTACACAAAGTTATCCTTTTAATTACTCTTCTTATCAATATCAGCAGCCGATAATGCCGAATTTCTTTACTCCAATTGATTTTTCTTCATTCTTTAAGGTTCCGGAAATCACAAAACCTATAGTTAAAAAAACGGCGCCTATTAACACGCAAAAATCGTATGATATTAATACAAAATCAAATCTTCCACAATTAGAAGATGTAAATTATGATGAGGCAAAAGCTAAAGATTTGGTAAATAGCGCATTAACAAATGCTGAATCAAAACCGATTGGATATTGTGCAAGATATGTCAAAAATGCTATCGCTAACACCGGATTAGGAGCTTATCAGTCAGGACACGCATACCAATGTGACGATGTATTGGCGGGCAATTCAAACTTTAAAGAGATTAATGTGAGCGGTTCTGATTTGAAAAAATTACCAGCCGGATGTGTAATAGTTTACGATAGGGGAGCAGCCGGCTATAGTTCACAGTACGGACACATAGAAATAACAACCGGTAAAGGTAATGCAGTTAGTGACTTTGTTAGCAGAACAATAAAAGAGTCTAATGATGTACGAGTTTTTGTTCCGGTTAAACAAGTAGCTTAGTTAAAACTTCTTTTACTTGTCGCTCAAGTTCTTCCGGTTTGCCGTTATTATTAATTACAAAGTCTGATTTTTTGATTTTTTCATCTTGTGAAAGTTGAGATTTTATGCGCTCTTTTGCGTGTTCTGTTGTATAATTGTTTCGCTTTAAAAGTCTTTGTAGCCTTATTTCATCATCCGTATATATTAAAATAATTTTGTCATAATCATTTTGCATTTCTGTTTCAAATAATAGAGGAATTCCTACAAAAACAAGTTTTTTGTCATAGTTACGAACAAAGAATTTGTGTACTTCGTCTCTTATTAATGGATGCATTAGGTCAGCAAGCTTTTGTAAAAGTTCGTCGTTGCCAAAAATAAGTTGGCCTAGTTTTCCTCTGGATACTCTGCCGTTTTCATCTGAAATATCGTAGCCCTTGAAGGCATTGAGGATTATTTCAGCATGAGTTTCTCTTAATTTTGCTGCGATGTCGTCAGTATCAATTACATCATAGCCAAAATCTTGGATAATTTTTTGTACGGTAGATTTTCCCGATGCTATGTTACCGGTTATTGCTATTTTTAGCATTTTTTCTTTCCAGTTTGTTTAAAAATTGTCTTAATTCTTTTATTTGTGCTGGTTTAATCGGTTTTATTTCACCTTTTTTTAAGCCAGTTATCGAAATTGTTGCGTGTTGAATTCGTTTAAGTGATTTTACTTCGTGTCCAAGGTATTCAAACATTTTTCTGATTTGTCGATTCATGCCTTGGTAGAGAGTAATTTGCATTGTTGTACGTTTGCTTGTAGCTTCTAAAACGGATATATCGGCATAAGCGATTTTGCCTTTTTCTATTTCAATACCGTTTGCCATTTGTTCGGCTTCGTGTACGTGTAATTGAGAGTTTATTTGAACAAGGTAAACTTTTGGAACTTTGACCGATGGATGGGTCAAGGTATTGATTAAATCTCCGTCATTTGTCATTATAAGCAATCCCGTTGACTCTTTGTCTAATCTGCCAATCGGTTTTAAGTGGCTTAAGTCCTTAGGCAAAATGTCGTATATTGTTTTTCTTCCTTTTTCGTCATCTGCAGTTGTAATATATCCGGCAGGTTTGTAAAATTTGTAATATTCGTGTTTGGTTGGTCGTACTAGTTTTTGGTTAACAAATACTTTGTCTTTATCTCCAACAAGAAATCCAAGTTCGGTTATTTTTTTACCGTTAACAGAAACTTCACCTTGTTCGATAAGTTCATCTGCTTTTCTTCTTGAACATAGGCCTGAGGCTGCAATATATTTGTTTAAACGTGTTTGTGTCATTTATTCTAATTCCTTTTTGAAAATTTCAGCTAATGTATCCGGCATTTTTCGGTATAATTTGCCGGAATTTGAAATTGCTACAACTTCAACGGTTGCATCAATTAATGTACGATTTGTATCTTTAGAAACAATTTTTTGCCTAAAAGTTACAGAAAAACCGTTGAATTTTTCAATTTCTGTCTCTACAATAAATTTGTCATCAAGTTTTGCGGACATTTTGTATTTCACATTAAGATTTATAACCGGCAATACAATATCGTTGTTTTTAAGTTCTGAAAGATTGTGCCCGATTTGTTCGCACCACTCTACGCGTCCTTTTTCAAGCCATCTTAGGTATGAGCCATGCCAGACAACTCCATAAGCGTCTGTATCTGCATAATAAACTTTTTCTTCAATAATATTTTTTGTTTTCATTTTTTATTCCTATATTATTTTTTGTTTAGTGTTTCGGTTTTAAGACGTTTTTGAATATCTTCCAAAAGTTTACGATTAATTGATTGCAACTCGGCGAATATAGCTATTAATCCTACTTGAAAACCTATTATTAAACAAATTGCACCAAGAATTAATGATTGAATGTGTCCTGTTCCGTTACCGGAAAAGTAGAAGTATAAAAATCTTGCACCAATTAAAAGTCCGGCAAGTAAGAATAGGCTTGCGATAATCGCGAAAAACCTAAACGGTCTGTAAATTATAAACATTCTAATCATTGTAAATGCAGAACGTCTGATGTATTCAAACATGTTCTTCATGAGTTTAGATTTACGCATTTCCGGATTTACTCTGATTGGTACGCTTTCTATTTTTAAACCTTTTGCTTGCGCTTGGATTATTGTCTCCATAGTGTATGTATATTTATCAAAAATATTCAGTTGTAATGCAGCGTTCCGCGAAAATGCACGAAATCCGCTTGGTGCATCTTCGACTTTTGTTCCGGAAATCAAACGCATTACCCAAGAACCAATTTTTTGTAAGCATTTTTTAAGTAAAGAAAATTCCTTTATGTTTGCAACTGGGCGGGTTCCGATAACTATTTCTGCTTGCCCATTGAGAATTGGTTGAATTAATTTTTCGATATCTTTGGCGCAATATTGATTGTCTGCATCGGTATTAACAACGATATCAGCCCCGCATTCCAGTGCTTTATTTAATCCGGCAGTAAAAGCTTTCGCCAAACCGCAATTGTGTTTTAAGTCTACAATATGATTAACTCCGCAATCTTTTGCGATTTTAACTGTATTATCGGTTGATCCGTCATTAATTATTAATGTTTCTATTTCATCAATCCCTTCAATTGTTTGGGGAAGTTCAGAAAGTGTTGTGGAGAGACTTGCTTCTTCGTTATAACAAGGTATTTGAATAATTAATTTCATTGTTTGTCCTTTTCTTGCTTTTATTTTTTCATATTATATAATTAAAATGCAAAATTTACAAATAGGGAATAGAGATGGGGAAGTTAGTGTTATATATAATTTTGTTTGTCGGGTTGGTATTGCGTTTGTTATTTATTGATAAACCCGATGGATTATGGAATGACGAGTATGTTAGTTGGATGGTTTCTCAAGTCCCGTTAGGTAAAGAATTTGTCCAACAAGTATTTAAACAATGTCACATGCCATTTTATTATTTATATTTGAAGTTTTATACCGGTATTTTCGGAGATTCTGATTTAGCACTTCGTTTGTCGTCACTTATTCCGGCTATTCCTGCCATTTATGTAATGTATCTTGTTGGAAAGGTTAAAAGTAAAGATTTAGGTTTACTTTGTGCCGGATATAGTGCTGTAAGTGCATTTTTAATATATTACTCTCAAGAAGTTAGATTTTATTCTTTATTATTTTTGTTTTCAGCATTGTCGTTTTTATTTACATTAAAATTAATATCAAAAGTTTCTATAAAAAATCTTGCGGGGTATATAATTTCAAATGCTTTGATTTTGTTTACTCATACAATAGGTTTTGTTTTTGTGTTTTTTAACTTGCTGTTTGTTAGTGCAAAATTATTTAAAAAATATCGTAAACAAATTATTGTCATGTGGAGTTCAATTTTTGTTTTAGGGTGTGCATTGTCTCCATTGATTATTAAAATTTTAACGGATAAAACTTTTTCTCAATGGTGGAATACTTTTACGCCGTCAAAGATTATGTTTGTATTTAGTGATTATTTTACGCCTACATTGACAAATTTAACAAGTTCTCCAAACAACTTTTTTTATAATTTGAATTTTAGTTTTTTTATCTTTTGTATAGTTCCATTAATTATATCAGTTTATCTATTAGCTCGTGCAATTCAGAAACGTGAAAATTTACAAATTTTTTCAATGGTAATTTTAACCTTGATAGTTCTCGTAATTGCTTCGATTAGTGGTAAACTTGTGCTTTTAACAAAGTATTCAATAGAAATTTATCCTATATTGATATATTTACTATGTTGCGGTTTATTGCTTCTTAATAAAAAATGGGTGCGCAACACCTTTATCATTGGCTATTGTTTGCTAAGTTTGGCATATTTAATTGTTTCTCCGATTTCGGCTCCTCGTATTAGAAGAGCTGAAGGACATAAGTTAGTTGCTGATATGTTGCAAAGAGGTAATCCTCAAAAAGGTGACATAATTTTACTTGAATATTATGCGAAAAATAGATTTGTAAAATATTTCGATTTTTCTGGTTATAAGGTAATAAAGATTGATAAAGGTAATTTTTATGCCTATATGGATGATGATGCTGGTTATGCGCATGTTTATGCTAATGGTAAAGAAGCATATAGAAATATTTTTAAATCCGGATATAATAAGCATCTAATTAATAAGATGAATAATGAAATTATTAATCAGCTACAACCCGGTCAAAGCTTATTTATTGTTGTCTTAGATAGTGTTTCATCTTATACTGATGAAGTTATTACTCAAGTTGCAAAAGATGATGAAGTATATCAAAAAGTTCCGTTATTGTTTTTAGTGTTTTCTCATGTAAAAAATCAGACGATTAAAAATGCCATGGAACAACTTCCAATTACTTATTTCGAGCGAAAAGGTAAATGGTCGTTAATTAAGTTTACAAAACTTAAAATGTAGTACCATGACTAGCAATTTTTATTTTGTTTGAACGTATATATATATAGAAGGTTTATAGTGTGGTAAAATGGCTTTACAAAAAGTAAGTAGTTACAAATTGAATAGTCAGGTTGGTACGAATTCACAGGGATCTGTGGCTTATATCCCATCAACACATTCAAATGCAAGGGATAGCGTATCGTTTGGTGCTGCGCCCGGAGCAAAAGAAGTTGCAAGAACGATGGAAGATATGATGCCGACCATTTTGACTGGTATGAAAAAGGCAAAAGACAGTATGGGCGAGGTGCAAAATATTGTTATCAATGCTTTAGGTACCGGTTTAATTGCACCGATTTTTATTAAATGGAATCCATTATCAAAAACTGATGAGGATACAAGAACATATTCAGCATGGAGACAACCGGTTTCGGCCGTTTTGGCTGTAGCAACCCAAGCCACAGTTACTATTCCGTTTAACAATGCGATTAAAGATATGGCTAAAAACGGTTGGTTTGGAGAAAAATTCAATGAAACTCCATACGCAACAAAAGAAGCAGAAGAAGCGTTAATTAAAAGTTTGAAAAATCAAAATAAAGTTTTTTATAATACATCAAATTATGATGGTAGTTCAAAATTAAAAGAAATGAATCCGGAAAGTTACAAGCGTTTATTAACTGAGACATTAACTGATTTATTGAAGAAAGAAGAGCAAGAATTTGCACGTTGTAGTGGTAGCAAAAAAGAGGCGCGTATTGCTCGTAGTAAATTCTATCAAGCAAAACCGGCCGAAAGTACAAAATTACTGGATGAATTAACTACAATTTTGGATTCAAATAAAGATGTAAAAGCTGTAGAAAAGGCTTTAAAAGCAAAAATTAAAACAATGAAAGCCGATAAGGTTGATGCTGAACTTATAAAAATGACCGAAGAAGTTGACGGTTTGGGGGCTATACTTAAAGAAAATTGGTTCTCTAAATTCTTGGGCTTATTTACTAAGAAAAAATCTGGTCAAGCAACCTATGGTGATGTGGTTATTGCCTCGATGAAGGAAAAAGTAAATAAGATGAAAGGTCATGTCGATATTTATAGAGGTTTAACCGTAGAACAAGCAGAACAACATGCGGCTGATTCTATAGCAATTAGGTTAAAAGAAATAGAAAACTCGAAGAATGTGTTAAATCAAGCTATTGAAAAAATTAAAAATGGAGGAACGGTAGCTGATATTGAAGATTTGTTCTCTCGAGAAGTGTTTAAGAATAGTACGTTTAGGTTGAAAGAAAAAGTTTTCTCAAGAGAAGTTGCGAAAAAATTAAAAGATTTGACCCAAAATAATATAAGCATATTCAAACAGATATCAGGCCTAATCGTTTCTTGTGCGATGTTACCTATTACGTGTGAATTATTAAACCGAATATATCCGGTATTTATGGATGCTGTATTCCCTAATTTATCAAACAAAAAGCATTCTAATGTTTCATCCAAACTTGTTGCAGACGCAACAAAGAATAGTGAGGTGAAATAATGGCTGGTATTCAAAAAATTGGAAATACATTGTCTACATATCTTGTTAAAAAACCTCTTCAAAAACTTTCAGAAACTAGTGTTGTTAAAAAGGCTTGCGAAAGAGGTTGGAACTCAGATGATTGCCAAAAACTTTTAACTGGTTTGGGTATATTCTCGGTTGTTGCAAAAGATGGTTTTGGATGTTATTTGTATGTAAAACAAAGTTTAAATAACAAAAAGATTCCTGAAGATAAACGTAAGTTTGTAGCAGCATTAGACTTGACAAACGGTGGTTTGATGATTGCTATGCAGTTATTGATGTATGCAACAATTTCAAGACCGTCAGTACAGAAAAAGATGTTTAGCGGTTTGTGTGGTAAATATCTTGATAGAGCAGCAACTAAAGGTTATCAAGCGATTATGAAAAAGCAAGATGGCATGGCTAATCTTTCGGGTAGAGCTTTCCATGAGTCTTTAGAACAGTTTACAGGTTCAGCAAGAAAAGCGTTTGGTCACTTAACTGCGCTTGTTGCTTCAACAATTATTGGTAAACGTGTAATTGTTCCGTTTATTGCTACTCCTATGGCAGATAAGGCTAAAGCGTGGATGTCACGAAATGATAAACCGGCTACTACTCATCCGGAAACAGTAAATACTTATGAAAATGGTGTTGCAGCAGCGGATAAAGTAGACTTTTCACAAAAAGCAAATGAAAATGATAAAAATGCTTCAACTGTGGAACCGCCAAAAGACGAACTTCTTGCAGATAATAGACAAACAAACTTGTTAGATAAATTTACTAAAAAATAAATAAATAAAAAGGGCGATTTTAAAAATCGTCCTTTTTGTTCTTAAAATGGTTTTGTTTGGTTTAATTTTAATCTTAAATCTCTAAAACGTTGGATATCTTCTTGAGATTTTCCACTATCTTGGAATACAGCTTGCGATGATGGGTGAACCATTAATACATAATCCATGTGTATTTCAAGAAAATTGTATTTGCGTGGTGATTGGTTTGAATTGCGTGGGTATATTTCCGCATTTGTAACCGCCAAAAATCTTCTTTCTCTATCGTTCAATAAATCGGTTAATTCACGATTCGTGTTTGTATATTTAGAAACATGTACGACTCCTTTTATGTCGTGATCATTTGTTAAAATACAAACTTCTATAGGTACTGTATCAACGTTTTTAGCCATTTTTTAATCCTTTTTACATAACTTCTTATTATACTATAATACTTTTTTGTAATTGTGTCTACATGTTAAATTTTTTCTCTAATTTTTTTCGATCTTCCGCCGAATGTTTCGTGCACATCAACTACCGAGATAAATGCAGTCGGATCAATGCAAGTAACAATTTCCTTCATTTTTGAAAGTTCCAAGCGTGAAATTACGCAATAGATAATTGTTTTTTCAGTTTTTGAATATCCCCCGATACCATTTAGATAGGTAACGCCGATTTCTAAATCATTTATAAGGCAATCTCCGATTTCTTGATATTTATCACTTATTATTCGTACGGATTTTGAAGTGTTAAAGCCTTCAATTACAATATCAATAACCTTATATGCAATAAAATATGTTAAAATTGAGTACATAGCTTTTTCAAATCCGAACACAAAACCCGCTGCTCCGTATATAAAAATGTTAAAAGCCATAATCAATTCGCCAACTGTAAATCCGTATTTTTTTGACAAAACTAATGATAAAATTTCTGTGCCATCCAAAGAGCCGTTATTTTTAAGCACAATGCCGACACCTAATCCTAATAAAATTCCCCCAAAGACTGTCGCTAAGAGTAAATCGTTTGTAATGTGATATGAGTGGAAGAAATTAACGGATAAGGATAGAATTGCGATTGCGTAAAATGTTTTCAAAACAAATTTTTTGCCGATTTTGTTGAAAGCTAACAAAAAGAAAGGAATATTAAATATGAAGATTAATAGCCCTAGATTTATTTTGCTTAAATAGTTCGTTATAATCGAGACACCAACTATCCCTCCGTCAATAATATTATTTGGGACTAAAAATGCCTCAATAGAAAATGCCGCAATAATTGGGCCTAATGTTAAGAAAAATAATCTTTGTAGGACACTAATATTTTTTTGTTTTGTTGTCATCTTAAACCTTATCTGAATTTACTGTTTTGTTTGTTATGAAGTTTTTAAAAAATGGATGTTTGCTTTTAGGGGTTTCATCTTCTTTGATTCCTAGAATATTTTCCAAGTCAGTTTTCAGAGTTGCTAAATCCTCATATTTTTTCAAGCTGCCATCCATAGAGATTGATACATCACCGGTTTCTTCAGAGACAACTAAACATGCTGCGTCACTAGATTCGGACATGCCGATTGCTGCGCGGTGTCTTGTTCCGTATTTCCAACTGAGTTTAGGGTCTTCCGTTAAAGGAAGCAATACCCCTGCTGAGATTATTTTTGCGCCATCAATCACTACTGCACCATCATGAAGAGGTGTGTTTGTGTGGAAAATGGTCAACAAAAGTTCGGTAGACAAGTCAGCGTTCAAATTAGTTCCGACATCATTGTATGTATGGCTCAAATCGCCTTGAAATACTATGAGTGCGCCTGTGTGTGATTTTGACAAGTATTTTACAGCCTCAACAATCTCTTTAACTACATCAATTTCGGTATCTTTTGTTGACTTAGATGTAGATTCAAACATTTTGCTAATAAAATCTACTTGTCCTAAAAAGCCTAAAAATCGTCTTAATTCCGGTTGGAAAATAACAATTAAACTTAATGAAATCAGCATTACAATTGATTTTAAGAACATGCCCCAGATGCGAAGATTAAACGAAATCATAATTTCACTAAATATCCAAAGAAACATTAGGATTAAAATCCCTTTGATGAATTTTTCGGAGTTAGTGTTTTTAATGAATTTGTTGTAAAAAAACAATAAAAATACTATCAGTACTGCAATTTGAACAACTTCGCTAATTGTAAACGAAAATTGGATGTTTTTAATTTGATTGATTGCGTAATTGAAAATATTTTCTATCACTTTTTCTGTCCTTTATTGTATGCGTTGCGGAATTACATCATTTCTTATTAAATCTTCACGAGTTTCTCTTTTAATTATGATATCAGATTGCCCATTATTTACAAGTATCATTGCCGGTTTTTCTACTCGATTGTAATTAGAAGACATTGAGTAATTGTAAGCACCGGTATTGTAGACGCAAAGAATATCACCGGCCTTAGGCTGAGGAAGGTTTATATCCTTAATTAAAATATCTCCGCTTTCGCAAAATCTTCCGGCAATTGTCACTGTTTCTTGTGTTGTTTCTTTTTTTGCGTTAGCGATTTCGGCATAATATTTTGCTTGGTACATGCTTGGACGAGCATTATCTGCCATTCCGCCATCGATAGCAATATATTTTTTGCCTTTTGGAACTTGTTTAGAGCTTCCTATAGTATATAGTGTAACTCCGCTTGTAGAAACAATACTTCTACCGGGTTCAATATACAATGTAGGAGGTTCGATTGAGTATTTTTCAATACTGGAATTTAAACTATTCAAGATAACATTCGCGATATCAAACGTTGATGGTGGGCAATCTTCTTGGGTATATTTTACTCCCAAACCGCCTCCTAGATTTATTTCATCAAGTTTGATTTTAAATTCTTTGTTAAGACGTGCAATTTCACGTACCAAAATTTCAATTTCATCATTATAAACTTGTGTTTCAAAGATTTGCGAGCCAATATGCGCATGCAAACCTCTTGGAATAAGGTTTGTAAATTTGATTTGAATCAATTTTATTGCTTCGTTTGTTTGTGTTAAGTCGAAACCGAATTTTGAATCCAAATGTCCCGTTTGTATATATTCGTGCGTATGACATTCAATTCCGGGCGTTACTCGCAATAATATGTCGATAAATTTGTTATGTTTTTTAGCTATATGATTAAGAATTTCAAGCTCGTAAAAATTATCAACCGAAAATCTTCCAACACCAAGTTCAATTGCTAATTCGATATCAGATTCAGATTTGTTGTTTCCGTTAAAAAGTACTTTACTCATATTTGCGCCGGCTTTGTACGTTGTGTAGATTTCGCCTCCGGATACGGTATCAAAACCAAAACCTTCATCGGACAAAATTTTTGCGATAGCGCAAGTACAAAGTGCTTTCGAGGCATACATCATGTTGATTTTTTTGTATGAAGCAAATGCTTTTTTGTAATCATTACAAATGCTTCTTAATGTTGTTTCGTCTATTACATATAAAGGGGTTCCGTAATTTTTTGCAAGTTCAACCAAATCACAATCGCCAATACAAATATTGCCGTTAGAGTTGACTTTTGTAGTTAAAGGTTTGAGTGATTGGTTTGTGCTATTATTCATTGATACCTCTTTTTCTGTATGTATTTATCATATCATGGATTTTTTCATTGTGAAATACTTAAAGTAATGTAAATATCGTTAAAATTTTATATTTTGTATCATAAATATAGGACTTGTCATTTGTTACAAAATTTGATATATTGGGAACATGAAAAATATGTATTTGAATAGTATGAACATAGATTT
>JAZSRN010000077.1:0-8220 GCA_045538535.1 Candidatus Gastranaerophilaceae bacterium
TAAAGTAATCCTTGATGACGAAGGCAAAGAGTGGGAAATCTCTAAAACAAAAACTGGTAAACAACTAAAAATGACAAACGATGACACCCATGAATACGGTGACACAGTGGGTATCGTGACCGCGGATGGTACTGCAATGATATTAACCTACAATGCAAAATGCGATATTGATGAAGCCCCAGTGACTTGGTCAAACAATCAATCAAGCACATCTGGTTGCGTTGCTGCAGTATTCGACTGGAACGGAAGCAAAATGCCAAATCAGCTGAGCAATGATATAGTTTTGTTTAATGCAAATGGATTAGGGAATAAATGTGCTTTTGAGTTAAATGGTAGTTGTTTTTCAAGTCCAAAAATTGCTAAACCCATAACATCTGCTGAATGTGTTGGTGTGCCTGGATTAATTTGTATTTATGGCGCTGGTGATTATTGGGCAGGTGCAGTGAAAGAATGTGGTTCAATTAACAATATGCCTACACATGAAGATTTATCTATAATTGCGGAAAAAATTTACGGAGGGAAATGTGTAGATAGGATTTATGGGACGTTCAACAGTGCCCAAGCCGCTGAATTCGGGCTCCCAAATCCAAGTTTTTTTATATGGGAAGCTGGAGATACTGACTCAATAGCCACGCTTCAGCATTTTAGAGTTTTTTATCCTACGAATTCTCATGTTTGTATAGATGGTGTTTGTAATCGTCATCGGACTGATGCTGGGGGATTAGTTATTTGCAAACTAGATTAATATTTCGGTATTTTATAAGAATGTAAGTAGTAAAACTTAATTTATTATATGTGAATTTATACCTTTTTCCCATAAAAAAAGCCGCCGAAAAGGAGTTCAACCGGCGGTCTTAAATCAGTAAAAGAGACATCTCCAACATTATGGATTATGTTTTTTAAAAGTCAAATTTACTTTACTTTAATTTCTTTTAATACTATAATCTACATGGCTGTGTGACTAAAAAAAGGAGAAAATTATGTCAAGAAAACCTATTATCGCAGGAAATTGGAAAATGAACCTTTTGCAATCAGAAGCAAAAGAAGTTTTTGAAGGTGTTAAAAATTTTTGTAAAGATTATTCGGCAAAAGATTTGCCAACTGTAGTTATTGCACCTGTATTTACATCACTTTCAGCAGTATCTTCTGTTAAATGTGATTGTGGTTGCGGATGCAACAAAATTTCAATCGCAGGTCAAAATTGTCACTGGGAGTCTTCTGGGGCTTATACTGGTGAAATTTCTGTAGAAATGCTTAAAGATGCCGGTTGTGATTATGTAATTATCGGTCACTCTGAAAGAAGACAATATTTCTCAGAAACTGATGAAATGATTAATAAAAAAGCTAAAGCTATCCTTGCTGGTGGTTTATTACCTATCATCTGTTGTGGTGAATCTTTAGAACAACGTGAATCCGGTGTTACTGATTCTTGGATTTCAGGCCAAATCAAAGCTGCTTTAGAAGGTATTTCTTCTGAAGATGTTGCAAAATCAGTTATTGCGTATGAACCGATTTGGGCTATCGGTACCGGCAAAACTTGTGATTCAGACGAAGCAAACAGAGTTATTGCAATGATTAGAAGTGTTGTTAAAGAAGTTTCTGGTGCTGAAGCTGCTGAGTCAATTAGAATTCTTTATGGTGGTTCAGTTAAACCTTCAACGATTGCTGAGCAAATGTCAAAATCTGATATTGACGGTGCATTAGTTGGTGGCGCTTCATTGAAAGCTGATAGTTTCAACGAAATTATTGCCAATACAATGAAAGTTGCATTAAACGTATAATTCAATTGTTCTTAATTGTAAAAACGCCGATAGAAAAAATCT
This sequence comes from Candidatus Gastranaerophilaceae bacterium, assembly GCA_045538535.1. Taxonomy (GTDB): domain Bacteria; phylum Cyanobacteriota; class Vampirovibrionia; order Gastranaerophilales; family Gastranaerophilaceae; genus RUG14219. Next base: position 1,824 of record JAZSRN010000077.1, read on the forward strand.
ATCGGTGTTTTTTATTAGTTTTTGGATAGGAAAAAGGTAAAACATTTTGTTTTACCTTTGTGATTTCATAAGTATTAGTTTTGGAGTTTTATGTATTTTGATTAAATTTTGCTTCCGGTAGCCTTATATAATCCTATATAATCTACGTAACAATTTGTTTGCTGACCGGTTACCGCTTTATCTATAACCATCAAATTCTCTTTCATTTGAATTAAATCAAGTTTTGAAATTACGCCTTGGGTGTATTTGTCTTGATTATAGCCAAAATCAGCTTTTTCAAGTCTGGCTTGTTCGTTTGTGGCATCAAGTTTTTCTCTATCTCTTTTTATGGCAACTAAACTGTCATTAACTTCTTGTATAGATGTCAAATTTGTTTTGTAATAGTTTTGCAAAACTCTTTCGTATTGTTCTTTTTTAAGTCTTAGATTTGATATTAAACTTCCACCGGTAAAGATAGGTAACATAGCCGCTCCGCCCAATGCGCCTAGCATACCTTTTGTTGTGAACATTGAGCTCAAATTGCTTGCACTGAATAATGCCAAACCGGTTAGATTAAAGCTTGGTAAAAATTCTTTTTTTGCAACGCGCACATCAATGCCCGCTTTTTCAACCATTTTTTCTGCTTTTAGGTAATCTGGTCTTTGTGTGATTACTTCGGTCGAAATTTCTTCCGGAATTATGCCGGAAAAATTAATATCGTTAAATGCTGTTATAGCAAGTGTATCCGCATTTTCAGGGCTTTCGCCTATCAAAACTGCAAGTTGATGTGCAAGTTTTTGACGTTGTTTTTTGTATTCAATTAAGTCGGTTTTGCCCGCAAGAAGCGCTTTGTTAGCTTTTACAGTATCAGATGTTGAAGTAATACCTTCTTTGTTTCTTAGTAACATTAAATCGTAAATTTCTTGTCTTAAAGAAACGATTTCTTCTTGTAATTCAATCATTCTGTCTAAACTTACGATATTTAGGTATGTTGTTCCGACAGCGGCAGCAACTGAAATGTATGCGGCTCTTTCGTCAAACTTTGAAGCTTCATATAATTTTTTGACGGATTTTGTTTTGTCCCGATTTTTTAAAAATATATCTGCTTCGTATCGTACAATCGCCGGCATAGCGTACATGCCGTTCCAAGATGAAGTTCCGGGCATTGTGACTAAGTTTGGTGCAAATCCGGCACTTACTTGTGGTAACTCTCCGGCTAATTGTGCTTTTACGTTTTGATAGTATTCATGCGTTGTGATTGTGGCCATTTTTAAATCGTAGTTATTAATAATGGCTTTAATGATATAATCGTTAAGGTTGCTATCATTAAAGTTTTTCCACCAATCAAGGTTTACGTATGCATATTTATAAGTATCGTCAGTTTTTTTATTTTTTGAAACCATACTTTTGAATTGTTTTGGTGTGTTTTGGTTTTCTTTTGCTGTTTCGGCCAGCGCAAAGCATGGCGAAATATTAGTTACCAATAAACTGGCTAAAAGTGCTGTTGATATTGTCTTTTTCAATTTATTTCTTCCTCTTAAATTAAACTATTGCATTTTTATAATTAGTATGTTAGCATAATATTGTTGTAAATGCAACATGTAAATTTATCAACTGTGAAGGGTTAAAAATTTAATGGCGGAAGGTTATAAACATTATACTGAAAGTTTACATTACGAGTTAGAGCAAACTGCATATATGTGCAAAGCTTTGGGTATGCAAACTTTTGAAAAATTGAATATTAGTATTTCGCCGGAAGAGTTTAAAATTCTCGATACTTTGGTGTGTAAATCAGGTATGTGTCAAAGAGATTTGGCAAAGTTGATTTTGCGCGATAGAGCTAATACGGGAAGATTACTTAATGCGCTTGAAAAATCTGAATTGATTGTGCGGACTGTTGATACGAAAAATAATCGTCTTGTTAAGAAAATTGAAATTTCGGACAAAGGAAAAATTCTTTGGCAAGATATAATTAATCAAGTTAGGCCATTGGTTGATGTTTGTATCCAAAAAATTCCGCGAGAAGATGTTAGAGCTTTACAAAGTGCATTAAAGAAATTTAGAGCAAGTTTAGAAACAATAGTAGATTTACAAATATAATGAAGAGAAAAGGAAAATAAAATGACAGAAGAAAAAGAAAAATTAAACACAGAAGAAAAAAAGGTTAAAAAAGGTAAAAAAAGAACGATAGGTGTTGTATTATTGGCTGTAATTGCTGTTGCAGTAGGCTATGCGTTGTATGAAAATTCTAAATTTCAATCAACTGATGATGCCTATGTTGAGACGACAACCGTATCTGTAGCGCCAAAAGTTTCCGGTCATATTGAAAAAGTTTTTATAAATGATAATGATTTTATCAAAGAAGGTGATTTGGTTGCAATTATTGATGATGCAGATTATAAAGTTAAGGTTGAAGCTGCACAAGCAAGATATGACAAAATTTTATTAAATCAAAAAAATGCCGAAGCAACGTTAAATGCTGTAAATTCTGAAATTGCGGTTGCTAAAAAAGATTTGGAAAGATATACGACATTGTTCGAGTCCGGTGCGGTTTCAAAACAAACATTAGACAATGCGCAAGCAAGATATGATGCGGTTCAAGCAAGATTAACTTCTGCCGAAGAAAATATTTTGTCCGGAACTGATAGCAAAGTTATTGATTCCGATTTGAAAGTCGCAAAAGCAGCGCTTGATCAAGCTAAACTTGATTTGTCTTATACGAAAATTTACGCTCCTCAAGCCGGAACGGTAACATCCAGACGTGTTGAAAAAGGTATGTATGTAAATGTAGGTACACCTTTATTTGTTATAGTTCCCGATAATGTTTGGGTTGTTGCAAACTTCAAAGAAAATCAACTAAGAGGAATGAAAAAAGATCAAGAAGTTGACATAAAGGTTGACACTTATCCAAATAAAGTTTTTAAAGGCAAAATTGACAGTATTCAAAGAAGTTCAGGTGCAAAGGCAAGTTTATTCCCGCCTGAAAATGCCGTAGGTTCATTTGTAAAAATTGTTCAAAGAATTCCAGTTAAAGTTGTTTTTACTGAAAAAATTGATTCAAGAGAATTTACAATTGTTCCGGGAATGTCTGTTGTTCCAAAAGTACGAATTAAGGAATAAGAAGAGATTAGCTTAGACAAAGGTTAGATGTATGAACTCCATACCGTCTAACCTTTTCTGTAATTAATGTTTATAGAAGGATTTTTATTATGGCAATATGTGATGAAACTATAATTGGTGAAGATGGTAACGAATATCCTAAAAGACCTTGGCTTTCGTGTTCTGCGATAATGCTTGCCGTATTTATTTATGCTATTGACGGAACGATTGCTAACGTTGCTTTACCGCACATGGCTGGGACTTTTTCGGCAACACGTGATGAGAGTATGTGGATTTTAACCAGTTATCTAGTTGCCAGCGGGATTATGATTCCGTCCGTTGATTTTTTTAGTAAATTGTTCGGACGTAAAAATTTCTTTATTATAAGTATTTTGATGTTTACTTTAGCATCATTGTTGTGTGGCCTTGCCAATTCTCTCGGTATGATGGTTTTTGCAAGAGTGTTACAAGGTGCTGGAGGTGGTGGAATTTTGCCTATTGCCCAAGCTGCTATGCTTGAAAGTTTTCCTAAAGAAAGACGCGGTATGGCAATGTCACTTTTTGGCTTGGGTGTAATTATTGCTCCGATTGCGGGACCTGTACTTGGTGGGTGGATTACGGATAATTGGACTTGGCCTTGGATTTTCTTTATAAATGTTCCGTTTGGGTGTTTGGCTGCGATTGCCACTAAATATTTGTTGTACAACCCACCTTATGCACAAAGACAAAAAAATATAAAATTTGATGGATTGGGATTTTTATTTTTAGCGTTATGGCTCGCAACTTTACAAATATTCTTTGATAAAGGTAATAATGCAGATTGGTTCAATGCAACTTGGATTTGTTGGTTGTTTGCATTTTCATGTTTGTTTGGAATAAGTTTTTTTATCTCTCAATTTTTAAGGAAAGATACTCTAGTTGATTTGAGTGTGTTTTTAGATAGAAATTATTTTTTCGGTACGGTTATACAAGTTGTAATGCAAGCTGTTCTATACGCTTCATTAGCGATATTGCCTCAATTCTTGCAAAATATGATGGGATATACTGCTTTTTTAAGTGGCTATTCAATGATGCCAAGAGGGTTGGGAAGTATGACCGCGATGATTTTGTGTGCATTTTTATCTGATAGAGTTGATAAGAGAATTTTGGTTGCTATCGGACTATCTTTTTTGGGTGCAGCGGGACTTTCGTTAGGTTTCTTAAATTTAGAAATTACTAATATGAGTATTATGGTGCCAAATTATTTTATGGGCATGGGTATGGGACTTTCAATGATTCCTATTATAAATCTATCAATGGATACGATTAGTAATGATAAAATGACAAATGCTGCCGGTCTTCAAAATTTGGTAAAAAACATTGGCGGTGCGATAGGTACTTCACTTGTTGCAACAATGCTTTCAAGGTTTGCTCAAATGCATCAATACATGATGGTTGGCAAATTGTCTGAATTAAATCCGAATTTTATTGAAAGAATTCAGGCCGCTGCGGGTGCGTTGGCGCAATATACTGATATGGCAACCGCTACGTATATGGCTCAATATCAACAATACGGTCAGTTGATAAAACAATCTACTTTATGGGCATTTATGGATTCGTTTAGAATTTTTGGATTGGCATGTTTCTTATTAATTCCATTGTTGTTATTGCTTAGAGTAAAACCTAAATCGCAAGTTGGGTAATTATTTTGTACCATGAATTTTCTATAAATTAGCCATATTTTCGGATTTAAAATATACTCCTTTCTTTTTAAATGTTCATGTTTAAATAGAAAGGAGTTTTATTATGACATTTAATCCCTTGAAAGAAAAAGGTATTCCGTTAGAAAAACAAGTTCGAACTTGGCACGATATTGCAAAAAGAAAATTTAACAAAAATGATGTGGATTGTTATAGCAGAACCCGTCAAATTATGATGAACGGTATCGAAGTTGAAGCGTGGAATTTTAAACATGCTTTTGCAAGGTTTTCGGATGATGATGAGGTAAAAGAATTTTTAGCAATAACAAAACGTATTGAAGATATGCAGCAAACGACTATTAATTGGATGGCACCATCAGATCAATCAGTACTTGAAACAACTCTTGGTTATGAACAAGTTGCTGTTGATTTGACGGCTTGGATGGCTCAAAATGAACCTGATGAATACGTTAGAGAAACATTTAATTTTGGTTTGTTGGAAGATTTTGATCATTTGTATAGGTACGCGCAGTGGGCATATATGGAACATGGTATTAACCCAAATGATATAGTGCAAGGGATGACGGATGTTGTGATAGGTCGCCCTACTCAATTTCATCATAATTGTAATATTATAAGGCTTCGCAAACCTTATGATAAAACAACGGCATTGCCGCAGACAAAGGTTAATATTCTGACGCTTATTGCTGCGGAGCAACAAACTCATAATTATTATGCTGAGCATGGAATGCATTATGGTAACCACTGTTTAAGAGAAACCTATGCAGAAATCAAAGATGTTGAAGAAGAACATGTAAATATGTACGAATCTCTAGCCGATCCGACTGAATCTTTGTATGAAAAATTACTTCTTCACGAATTTATGGAAGTTTGTAATTATTATACTTGCTATCAAGATGAGATTGACGAGATGATGAAACCTGTTTGGGAAGAATTTTTGGCAGTTGAATTAAATCACTTGCAAACGGCTGCAAAATTATTTACTAAACATGAGGGTCGTGATGCTGAAGAAGTTATTGGTAATGAAATTGTTATACCATCTCATTTTGATTCGCAAAGAAAATATGTTAGAGAAATTCTTGAGGCAGAAGTTGGCAAACGTCTTACGGGTGATAAGGGTTATTCTAATGTTAACAAACTTCCTGAAGACTGGGCAAGTTATGATGTTCAAGAAATGCAATCAGGCGAAGGCTCACCGACAGAAATGACAGTTAGCACGATAATTCATCAAAAAGATAGAGATATTGCGCTTGCTGATAAAGATTTGGTTGATATGCAACCGGAATTATTAAAAAAAGGTTTGCAGAAAAAATCTTTGCAAGGTTTTTAAGGTAAGTTTTGATGGTCATGAGTTTGATGTAGCCTGTGAGTATCTTCCTGAAAAATTCCATGTTGGCATTACTGCCTGTGAAGGTGTCTGCAAGTTTTATGATTTTTTGGTAGAACAGAATTGATAAAATAAGTCTATAAGGAGCAGGAGTTGAAGCTGCTGCCACCGTGTTGGGTGTATTCTGAACATACGTCAGAATGTCAAAATTAAGGCAGCGGATTCTTCAATAGTTTGTCAAAATTTCTCCTGAAAAGTTGTTGACAAATTCCAAAAGAATTGCTATAATAAT
>JAZSRN010000067.1:0-4468 GCA_045538535.1 Candidatus Gastranaerophilaceae bacterium
ACCTAATTGCATAACAATTAGGTTTTTAAAAATATTGATATTACTGGGTTTTAGGCACCCAATAGGGCGTAAACCCGCTCTACGCTTGGATTGCCCCCCCCCCCGCAGGCGCAAACGCAGTCATAGCAAGGGTTTCGGGCAGTTCCGAACTTTCAAACCCAGCAATTGTACAGTCATCAAACTTTGTCAACTTCATAATATCCATATTATGATTATACACTATGTTCCAAATTTACGCAAGCCTTTTAAAAATTCGAGCCCGCTTAATACGCGAGCCCAAATTTTATTTTATCCAGATATTAAAAGTCGGATTATCACCTGATTCAGGAGTTACATTAAATTCCTTTCCTCTCCACCAACAAGATGCGTAATTCCAAAACCTTCTTATTTTTGGATTTTGCCATTTTAACATTTCAAAAGCGTTCAACTCTAATTCTGCTCCATCAAGTTTTATGACATTACCTTTTGCATCTCGAGTATAAAATTCATCAAGTGTTAACTCCGTATGGTCAAAACTCCAACCATTGTTTTTTACGTGTGAAACTCTCGCAACAACAGACGAATCTTTTTTTATATACAAAGTTCCATCTTTATAAACATCGTTCAAAATTTTAAACCTAATCTTTGAACCCACATCAATTTCGTTGTAATCAGTTGAAATAATTTGTGCGGGAGCTAGTTTGACCGAAGTTTTAACCCGCTTGACTTTCTCGCCGGACTTTAAAGTCTCAAGAGTAAATTCCTCTCCCGGCAAAATTTTGACCTCTCCACCTCTTATAACCGGTGCATAGTCACTGAACAAAGGAAACTCCGTTATTTGGTTATGTATTCTACCGTTTGCATAAATAAAACCTTTTAGATTTTCATTTGTGGATTTTACTTTAAAATTATCTATCAGAATTATTGCGTTTTGCCCAAGAAAACCATTTTCTTGATAATCATAAAGTTCACCAGTTATGATTTCACCGGTTTTAACATTTTTGAATTCAATAACATCGCCTTCTTGTAACGTAGCAATTGAAGTCGTAATTTTATTCATAGGAGTTATCGTTATTGTTTCGGCACTAACTGCATTTACACATGCCAGAAACATAGATACAATCAATATACCGCGTTTAAACATTATATATCTCCGTTCTGTCTTGCTTTACGTTTTGCTTCTTTTTGTTCAAAACCACGAATTTCTTTACTCATAGTGTTGCGGAAATTTACATAATTAACATCTTTTGTCATAGAACTAGACAAATATTGAGGGTATTTTCTATAGATATAAGAATACATGTTCATCAATCTTGTAGAACCTTTTGGATGAGTAACCCAGAACCCAAAATCCGACAATGGCTCAGGGAAAATTTTGTTAGCCATAGTAAGAGCGGCAACCGGATTGTAGCCAGCTTTTACCATATAATCAATACCGGTAATATCAGCATCCAATTCATATTTTTTAGAGTTCCATTTCATAGATTGATATTTCAACCAACCACCATAAGCTTCTCTTGAATGTGCGATTTCGTGCGCCAAAATATAAGCTAATTCATCATCATTATCTATATATGGCAAAATCCCATAATATACCGTTACAGTCTTGTAATAAGGACTGGAATTAGCATTGATTGATGATGAACTTCTATCCATCACAATCGGAATTCTTCGGTCAATCTTGTTGTCATGCAAAATTTTGTGCCCTACAGACAAAACTTTTTGTTCAGTAGTCCCATTTTTTTGCCAGAAATTCTCCATGTTAACTTGCTCAATAACATACATTTCTTGCGCTAAAGAAGCCGAAATCGTGCACATTAAACACGCACCCAAAACCAAAAATCTTTTCATAATATTTCCTCTTTTTTATCTACGACATCATTTTAAACATTAAAATAAAAAATTGCAACACTTATACTTTCGTATGTAAAATTTTTATAAGGATTTTATGATTTAAATTTTTCAATGCTATAATTACCTATATAGATACAAAATTATTATTGGAGAGATTATAATATGTGTGGAATAGTAGGGTATGTCGGTCAAAAATCTGTTGTTGATATTCTTGTTGACGGATTGGAACAACTTGAATATAGAGGTTACGACTCTTCGGGAATTGCGATAAAAAACTCGGGAACAATTGACGTTTATAAAGCCGAAGGGAAATTACAAAACCTTAAAGCCGTATTACAAGACCACAAGTCTGAAATATCCGATGCAACAACCGGTATCGGCCACATTAGATGGGCAACACACGGCGCACCAACAGTTTTAAACGCACATCCGCACACTTGTAACTGTGGCGGCCTCGTATTGGTTCACAACGGTATCATAGAAAACTACAAAGAATTAAAGACAGAAATGGAAAAACTCGGTTGTGTTTTTCGTTCCCAAACCGACACAGAATCTGTTGCACACCTTATCGCACACACATACGCAGAAACAAAAGATTTGACCAAAGCAGTTCAACTTGCAACTAAAGAAATCGAAGGCGCATACGCACTTTGTGTTATGCACAAAGACTTGCCTAACACGCTTGTTGTCACAAAACGTAACGCTCCACTTGTAATTGGAGAAGGCGAAGGCGAATATTTTGTCGCTTCAGATGTTCCGGCAATTATCAAACATACAAAAAGAGCCGTTTATCTAAATGACAATCAAGTTGCAACCTTAACTCCTAATGAATTTTCGCTGATTGATGCAAACGGGACAAAAATTACACCTAAAGTTGAACTTTTACCTTGGGAACCTGTGGCCTTAAGCAAAATGGGTTATAAACATTTTATGCTCAAAGAAATCCATGAGCAGCCGGACGTTATCCGCAATATTTTGTTTGGCAAGCTAAAAACACCGGCTGAACCAATCATTTTGGACGAAGTAAAACTTACACCAAAAGACCTCAAAGAGTTAAAACGCATACAAATCGTAGCTTGCGGAACATCACTACACGCAGCGATGGTCGGCAAATATTTAATTGAACAATTCTGCAATATCCCTGTAGATGTTGAAGCCTCAAGCGAATATATTTATCGTCATACCGTTACGGATGAAAATACTCTTGTTATCGGCGTTTCACAATCAGGCGAAACCGCTGATACAATAACCGCGATAAAACAATCTCAAGCAAGAGGTTCACACATACTAATTATTACAAACCGGCCCGATTCTTCAATGGCAAGACTTGCAGATAGCCTAATTCCGGTAAGCGCAGGAATTGAAGTTTCTGTTGCGGCAACAAAATCATACATTGCGCAATTGATATCGTTCTACCTTTTAGCTTTATATATGGCAGAAACAAAAGGAAGTTTAGACAGTTCCGCTCTTGAAAGCTTCAAAGTCGAAATGATGTTACTTCCGCAAAAAATAGAACAAATTCTTGCCTCAACAGATGAAATCCAAAAATGTGCACGTGCATATTCTTCAACAAAAGATTTTATATATATAGCAAGAGGCATAAATTATCCAACCGCGTTGGAAGGAGCATTAAAACTGAAAGAAATAAGTTATATCAACGCAACCGGTTATCCGGCGGGCGAATTAAAACACGGCCCGATTGCAATGCTTGATGAAACAATGCCGGTATTATCAATTTTGATGAACGGTTCAGTTTACGAAAAACTGCTTTCAAACAGTGAAGAGGCAAAAGCCCGTAATGCCCGAATGATTGCACTTACAAACTCAAAAGATTCAAAAGTTAACGACTTGTTCGATAGTATAATTAGAGTTCCGGATGTTCAAGAGTTATTCTCTCCGGTAATTGCGATGATTCCGTTACAATTGTTAGCCTATTATATCGCAGAATTTTTAGGCAAAGACGTCGATCAACCGCGTAACCTTGCAAAATCGGTAACAGTTGAATAGAGGTTTCTATGATTAAATCAACGACTGTTGAATTAGACAAAAATTTGTGTTGCGCATCGTCAATTATAAGCACGGACAAGATAGAATCATTGTTGCGCCAAAAAGGTTATGAACCTTTGCGTTGGGCAATTGTGGATACAAAAAACGAAACACTATTGATTAGTGTTTCGTTTGAAGAATAGTTTTTATGTTAATCAGCCTTTCAACTTATTTTATACTATTTTATTTGATAAATTAGTAGTTATAACCTGGAGCACCCTCAAATTCACTACTGGAACCAGAGTCCTTACACAACACTAAGCCGCTGCCATAGTATCGGGAGTAGCAGCCCACGTACGAGGCCGTAGAGCCGAAGTTTCGCTCGTATGCGCCGTCGCTAGTGTTCTCACGCCCAGACCAAACCGCAAACAACGCTGAATTTGCATCTGGGAAACCGTATTTTGCTCCGATAGATGCACTGTATGTTTTACCGGCACCGCTGTATAAATCTGATTCTGCTCCTATCGTTGTGCCGTATATGTCACTTGCGATTGCTGCTAAATCTGCCATGCTTGCCATTTTAGATTTGCCTCCGCACATTGCTACGGCACTTGCATAGAAGTCTCCCCTACTGTTACAACTAGATGAA
>JAZSRN010000034.1:0-6898 GCA_045538535.1 Candidatus Gastranaerophilaceae bacterium
CCCCCCGTAGGCGCAAATGCAGTCATAGCAAGGGTTTCGGGCAATTTTGAACCCCCGACTTTTTCAATAAAATCTATGTACAAATTGTTCAGACGCATATTTACCATATACCCATTATATCAAATTTTTTAACAAGCGCAAGCCGTATACTTTAAAAAATACATTCCTACAAAAATCTCCTCCAAATAGATGAGATTTTTAAATATTATCAAAGTTTAGAAATTTGTTTGCCGTAATGTATATTACAAGATATGAAAAACGCTAAGTTTTTCATAACTCCTCCCCAAGTCTGGTAGCCGTTCTTCAATAAGAATGGCTTTTTTTTATGCAAAATTATTGTTTCCAAACATCTTTCAAGATATTCGGTATTTATCATCTAAAAATCTCCATTTTTATATTTTAAATATTTGCCAATTGCAAGTAGTAATCATGCGCTCTTTCAAATTTGTGCGCTACATTAAACAATTTGCTTTCTTGCAATTGTGGAGCAAGAATTTGCAACCCGATTGGCATGCCATCCTTGTCAAATCCAGCCGGAATACTCATACCCGGAATACCTGCAAGGTTTGCCGAAATTGTTGCAATGTCGGTCAAATACATAGCAAGTGGGTCGGACGATTTTGCACCCATATCAAATGCCGTATTCGGACAAGTAGGAGAAATCAAAACATCAACTTGTTTGAAAGCTTCTTCAAAATCTCTTGTAACCAACGCCCTCATTTGTTGCGCTTTTTTGTAATAAGCATCGTAATAACCTGATGACAATGCGTAAGTTCCAAGCATTATACGACGTTTAACCTCTGCGCCAAAACCTTCAGCTCTTGATTTTGTATACATTTCCATCAAATTTTTGGCATCAGGAGTTCTATAACCATATCGAACACCGTCAAATCTTGCCAAGTTTGAAGAACATTCAGCAGTTGCTAGAATATAATATATTCCGATTGAATATTTCAAATTAGGCAACGAAATTTCAACAATTTCAGCACCAAGGCTTTTATATGTGTCAATTGCATTTTGCATTGCTTTTGCAACATCTTCGCTCAAACCTTCGCTCATAAGTTCTTTTATTACACCGATTTTTTTGCCTTTAATATCGTTATTCAAATTCGCCGCATAATGTTCAACCGGCAAATTCAAAGATGTAGAATCTTTTTCATCATGACCTGAAATAACTTCCAAAAGATTTGCGGCATCTTCAACCGTTCTTGAAAATGGCCCAATTTGGTCGAGTGATGATGCAAAAGCAATCAAACCATAACGGGAAACTCTTCCGTATGTTGGTTTCATCCCGACAATTCCGCAGAACGATGCCGGAAGACGAATTGAACCGCCTGTATCTGAACCAAGCGCAAGAGTAACATCACACGCAGCAACCGAAGCCGCTGAACCACCTGAAGAACCACCCGGAACTTTGTTTAAATTCCAAGGGTTATGAACTTTTTTAAACGCTGAGTTTTCATTTGATGAACCCATTGCAAATTCATCTAAATTGGCCTTCCCAATAATCGGAACCAAATTATTAAACAATTTATCCGTAATCGTTGCGTTAAAAGGCGAAACAAAATTTTCCAAAATTTTAGATGATGCAGTTGTTTTTGAACCAATCATATTCATATTATCTTTTAGCGCAAGCGGAATACCGGCAAGAAGAGGCAATTCCTCACCTTTCGCAATTTTTTCATCAACTTTTTTGGCAGTATTGATTGCAATTTCTTCCGTTAAAGAATTGAAAGCACCCAATTTTTCTTCTAAACTCTTTGTTCTCTCAATTGCCGCTTGGGTTAATTCTACGGCAGAAATTTCTTTATTTTTCAAAGCTTGACTTTGTTCAGTCGCCGATTTTTTCAAAAGCTCGTTCATATTTTCTCCTTAGCTAATCAACTATAGGACCAGTTTATGACAAAAAAAGCTCAATGGCAAGTAACAAGGATTTTGAATAAATAAAAATTTACTAGAAAGAAGAAACCAAACGACAATACTCAAAACGTTTGCGTCTTACGTCCGTTTCAACTTCTTTTGTAAAACGACCTTGCTCAAAATTTGTTCCTGTACATTCAGATTGATAATATGCTCGATTTCTTTGCATATAACTGATTTTGCGAACAATACATTTTTGTTTTCTGATACTACAAGAATAAGTTGTACGAATAGGAGTGTGCGAAACATCTCTATAATGAACTACAGCCATTACCGGAGTTTGAATAATACCTACTAACATAATCAACGTTAAAAATGTAATAATTCCTTTTATCATAATTTCTCCTATTCTAATTCAATTAAAATCCATCAACAAAAAAATTGCTACAAAAATAGCAACATTTTTACAAAATGAAACATCTAATTAATTAAAACATTTTTACCCGTAATGTTTTTTTATGTTAGAATATCAATTGAGAGACGGTACACAAGAGAAAGGAATTAAATTCTATGAAAAAACTTTCACCATTACAAATCGAAAGATTGAAGTACCAACCAAAACTTCCGACAAGCTTGGCAGGCGGAATTAATTCATTGGAAGTTATAGAAGGTGAAGCTACTCAATCAGTTAGAGATCAAGAACAAATCAAAGCTTTGTTTGCAAATACTTATGGCAAACCTGTTATTACGTTCAAATCAGGCTCGTCAAAAGTTTCTGAAACAAGAAACGTTGGTGTAATTCTTTCTGGTGGTCAAGCACCGGGCGGACACAACGTTATTGCCGGACTTTATGACGCTTTGAAACAAGCTAATCCATCCAACAAATTGTATGGCTTTTTAGGAGGCCCTTCAGGTATTATCGACGGAAAATACATGGAATTTACAGACAAATTCATGGATGAGTACAGAAACACCGGTGGTTTTGACATTATCGGTTCAGGCAGAACAAAACTTGAAACTGAAGAACAATTCCAAAAATCACTTGCAGTTTGCAAACAATTAAACATTTCTGCCGTTGTAATTATCGGTGGTGATGACTCAAACACAAATGCAGCACTTCTTGCTGAATGGTTCGTAAAAAATAATGCAGGAATTCAAGTTATCGGTTGTCCAAAAACAATCGACGGTGACTTGAAAAATGAACAAATCGAAATTTCTTTCGGTTTTGATACAGCAACAAAAACTTATGCAGAACTTATCGGAAACATCCAACGTGACGCAAATTCTGCAAAAAAATATTGGCACTTTATTAAAATTATGGGAAGAAGTGCTTCTCACGTAGCTTTAGAAGCTGCCCTTCAAACTCAACCAAACATCACTTTAATCAGTGAAGAAGTTGAGGAAAAGAAAATGTCTTTGGAAAGTGTAATCAATTACATGACAGACGTTATCGTAAAACGTGCCGATATCGGCAAAAACTTTGGTATTGCCATTATTCCAGAAGGCTTGATTGAATTTATACCTGAAATGAAAACAATGATTGCAAACCTTAACGATATTATGGCAACATTAGAACACGATTCAGCATTTGTAAATGCAACAACAATCAGAGATAAATTTGAAATTGTTGAAAGCAGACTTGAACCGGCAAACGCAAAAGTTTACAATTCACTTCCGGCGTTGATTAAAACTCAATTGTTGGCTGACAGAGACCCTCATGGCAATGTTCAAGTTTCAAAAATCGAAACTGAAAAATTGTTGATTGAAATGATTTCAACAAGACTTGATGAATTGAAATCACAAGGTTCATACATTGGTAAATTCTCTGCACAATCACACTTCTTCGGATACGAAGGACGTTGTGCGTTCCCTTCAAACTTCGATGCTGATTACTGCTATTCATTAGGCTTTAATGCGTTTGGTTTAATCAACTTCGGTTTGACCGGCTATTTGTCATCAGTACGTAACTTAACAAAACCGGCTACTGAATGGATTGCAGGCGGTATTCCATTAACAATGATGATGAACATGGAAAAACGTCACGGTGAAATGAAACCAGTTATCCAAAAAGCATTGGTAAAACTTGACGGCCCTGTATTCAAAAAATTACAAGAAAATCGTGAAGATTGGGCACTAAATGACAGATATCTATTCCCAGGTGCGGTTCAATACTTTGGCCCATCTTGTGTTTGTGATATCACAACTTGCACACTTCAATTGGAAAGAGCTAAAGAATTAGCTTCTGTATAAAATTGAAAACAAGAAATTAAAACGGGACGATTATTCGTCCCGTTTTTTATGTTTTTTAAATTTATCAACTAAAACGCATCGGTTTTAATAGGATTTTTGAATTTTGTAATATTCCCTTGGAATAACAATTTAACTGTTCCGACTGGACCATTTCTGTGTTTTGCGATAATAATTTCGGATTCCCCTTTTGACGCAGCTTTAATTGCCTCTTCTTCTTCGTCTTCGGCTTTGCGGTAATATTCATCACGATAAATAAAAATTACAATATCGGCGTCTTGTTCAATCGCACCTGATTCCCTCAAATCCGAAAGCATAGGACGTTTATCCGTTCTGCTTTCTACTTGACGAGAAAGCTGAGAAAGCGCAATGACAGGAACATCTAATTCTCTTGCCAAAGTTTTCAAACCTCTGGAAATCGCTGAAATTTGTTGCATACGGTCCTCTCTACCTGAACCCTCCATCAATTGCAAATAGTCAATTACAATCAACCCCAAACCTTGTTCTGCCATTTTTAATTTACGACATTTTGCACGAACATCAGTAAGTGTACAACCTGAAGTATCATCGATATATATAGGTGCTTCGGCAAACGAATTCATCGCATTTGCAAGTTTTTCCCAATCTTTTTGCTGCATATTGCCGGTATTTAGTCTTTGAGTATCAATTTCTGCCTCAGAACAAAGCATCCTTTGCATCAATTGGTCTTTTGACATCTCAAGAGAAAATATAGCAACGGGCACCTTTTCTTTTATCGCAACATTTTGAGCAATGTTAAGTACAAAAGTCGTTTTACCCATTGCCGGACGAGCAGCAATAATAAGCAAATCTGATTTTTGCAAACCGTTCATCATTGCATCCAAATCGTAAAAATGTGTTCTAACCCCAATAAGCTCGTCTTTATGTTCATAACGATATTCAATACGGTTATATGTATCATAAACAAGTTTTTTTACCGGAACCAAATCACTCGTCGTCTTTTGTGAAGCAACATCATATATAACTTTTTGTGCCATATCAAGTGATTCGCCCACCGGTGACAAATCGTATCCATAAGATACTATTTCAGAACCGGCACTTATTAATGACCTTTTTATAGCTTTTTCTTGAATAATTTTAGCATAATACGCTACGTTTGAGGTTGTAACGGTTTTATAGCATAAATCATTGATAAAAGCTCTTCCGCCAACTGCTTCGAGTTTCATATTTGTATTCAAAACATCAGAAACAGACACAATATCTATTTTTTCGTTAGAGTTAAAAAGTTCTAACATAGCTTCATAAATATATCTATGTGCCATTTTGAAGAAATAATCAGGTTTCAAAATTTCTACAACCTTGACTAAAACTTCTGCACTAACCAAAATTGCACCGAGTACCGCTTCTTCGGCCTCAATATCTTTTGGTAAATTCCCTATATCAGTTTGAGTTTGTCTTTTTTCTTTAACCGTTGGCATGCCTTATACTCCTTTTTTGTCATGATATCATGAAATTATTGACAAAAAATCAATTGCATTTTAAATTTAAGATATGAAAAGATTTGTTGCAAATATTAAACCTTACTTTTTACGCTTAACATCAAGGAATGCCGAGGTTTTGGGTAAAATTTTAATTAAAAAAAGTTTAACAATTTCCACTGCAGAATCTTGCACAGGAGGTCTTTTGAGTTCACGCCTAACTGATATTAGCGGAAGTTCAGCGTATATTTTGGCAAATTTTGTCACGTATTCATACGATTTTAAAAAAGAAATTTTAGGCGTCACCCAAGAAACACTGAACAATTTTGGGGCAGTTAGTGAACAATGCGCATTTGAAATGGTAAAAGGCTTGCAAGCAAAAACAAAGACCGATATTGCAGTTGCTACGACAGGAATTGCGGGCCCAAATAGTGAAGGAAACAAACCTGTGGGGTTAATTTTTGTAGGGATTTATTTTAAAGGTGAAATTGAAATCATAAAATTTGAACTTTCACCACTTATATATCGTAAAAATATGAAATTTATGTTTACCGAAAAAGTTTTAGAATTGCTAATTAAAAAATTTGTTGATTAATTGTTGAACTTGACGAAAATACCAAAAATATGGTATAATAGATTTATTCTTTCACAAAGCATCCATTTTAACCCTCAAAAAATGAAAGGTTAAAACATGCAAAATATTTTAGATTTTATTTTAAAAAACAATTCTCTTACCAAAGAACAAAAATCAGCACTTATTCAAAATTATTATGCTGTAATTAATGAGAAACTTGATACCGATTTACAAAAAGAATTGCTCAAAAAATATTTAGGAGCAAGTCTTGAAATTGCAAGTAGCGCAATACCTATAGGCAAAGTAGGGAAAATAGGCGCGTCACTAAGTAAAAATCTTTTACAAAAAAATCTTGGCCGAAGATTGTCTGAACAATTAAGAGCACATACCAAAATAAGGGTAATGTCGAAAATTGGAATTGGTTAGTGAGTGCTTACCCATTAGACAAGTCAAAAGAAAATACTTTTCAAGCTATTTCTGGACTTCGCACCTACGGAAATAATTTCTCCGATAAGCAGCTATTTCTTCCCTTACCGGACTTGAAAAGTATTAACTCTATTATATCCGACTTTGTTGGAAAAATCAACCCTGCACAAGTGATTACTCCTACATTTGTAACAAACCAGAATGCAAAATATAATTTTACGGGTTATACCAATCCTGAGACGGGAAGTGATATGGTGTTTTCACGCGAAAATATTTCCAATATGAATGCTGATGAATTTTTACGTTATGAAAAAGATATTATGAATCAACTAAA
>JAZSRN010000087.1:0-12728 GCA_045538535.1 Candidatus Gastranaerophilaceae bacterium
CCCCCCGTAGGCGCAAATGCAGTCATAGCAAGGGTTTCGGGCAATTTTGAACCCCAGACTTTTTCACTAAAATCTATGTCCATACTATCCATAAGCATATTTACCATATACCCATTATATCAAATTTTTTAACAAAATTCAACCCCGTTGTTAAAAAGACGATAAATTATCTACGATACAACTCTATTGTTCAAGAGTTTTGAGAAACTCCTTATTTGCATTAAGGCTATTTTCCGTTGCCAAAATTGAGTACATAGGTTTTGTTGAGAACACGTAATTCGCTGCACGTTGAATATCTTCAACTGTGATTTTGTCAATCTCTGCCATTACATTATTTACGCTATGTAACCCACTCGGACGCAAAAACGATGCAGCCAACTCAAAATTAATATTTTCGGTAGTTTGCAAATCACTTAACAAAGCGTTTTTCATTGCTAATTTTGCATTATCCAATTCTTCTTGAGTAACTTTTTCACTCTTTAAGCGTTCTATGTTTTTATTAAAACCTACTATAGATTTTTGAATATTGTCATAACTCAACTCACCCGTTTCGGTGTTTTCAGTAGTAGTTCCAATTGACAATTCCAAATTGCCGTCATCATAATCTTCATTAAACATAATACTTGACTTCACTCTATACGCAAGTTGTTGCGATTCACGCAAATCCATAAACAGTCTAGATGACGGAGAACCGCCTAATATCTTGTTCATCAATACCAAACTTACATTGTCATGAATATTATGATTCATTTTAAAACGATAACGTTGAACAATTTCTGCTTGATTTTTGAAATCAGTATCAGTTAAAACTTTTGTTTGTTCAATCGGTTTAAATGTTTCTTTTAATTTATACTGAAATTCTTTTACCGGTGCCATTGAACTAAGATTATTTATAACCGAATTTCTAAACTTTTCATCCGTATCAATAGGGCCTGAAATCGCCACCGTAACTTGCGAATTATTAAGGATTTTTTCATAAACACGTCTGACATCGTCAAGCGTTAATTCATCTAATTTTTTCAAGAAATCTTCTTTTGACAAACAATTTTTTGGTTCCAATTCTGTTTCTAATTTGTCATACGCCGATTTTTCTCTCAACAACATATCGCGCTTTATGAATTCTTTTTCCTTTTGAAATTCTGCTTCGGTTAAACGCGGATTGAAAACAATATCTTTCAACTTTTCCAAAACTTTATCAATATCTTTGTTGTAATAATCCGCCGATACACTTATATATTCAGCCGTAGCAAAAGTATTTATCTTTATACAGTTATCTTTCAATTCTTTATAAAAGGTAACGTCATCTTGTTTGAGCGAACCATTATCTAATAAACGACACAAAACACTTCCTTCAACCGGATGCTCTCTGTCGATATCTTTTCTGTCAAATAGGATTTTGAAATAACCTATTTTTTCATTAGTGTTTTTAGTTACCAAATTTATATTATTTGGCAATTTATAATTTTTAACTTCTTCCAAATCTATAGGGACAATATTACGTTGCTTTTTAGGCACTTTATTTTCGGATTGAGTTTGCACACCCCCGGTAAATGCAACCTGCTGAGGCTCATTTACTTTTTTGTGCGCCTCTTTTATAGTTTGTTCTGTACTGGCTTGAGGATGGATTACCGCAATTGAAAAATTTTCTTTCGCCAAGTATTTTTCAACCGCATTTTTTATGTCATCTTGGGTAATCGAGTTCATAACTTCCTCATATTTTTGAACAAAATCAACATTTCCGTTCAAAAAAGCATTACCTATTCGAGAATTTATAGAGTAATTGTCTTCATAATTTCTTAAATTATATTTAATCGCAGTTTTTTTCAGAACATCTAATTCTTCTTTAGAAATTTGCACATTACCAAAATTTTTGATTTCATTAAGAATTACTTTCAAAGCCTTTTCAACACCCTCATCATCTGATGAAGCATCTAAAATCCTTATTGTATTACTATCCGGCTTGTTGGCAAATCTCTCTTCCGAATGCCCTACAAAAACATCTTCGTCTCTGAGTTTTGAATTAATACGGGACGACACACCACCAACTAACAACTCAAACGCACAATCTAGCGCAAGCCGTTCTTTAAGATTTGAATTTTCAGGCGCATTAATTGCAATTGCAAGCATCGTAGATGTTGCCTTATCCGAAATAATATCTTCTCGTTTAATATCATTTATTGGGTTTAACTTCTCATAATTCTGCGCATTGTTCGGAACAGCTTTTGAGGTAAAATACTTTGACACAAGTTTCATACCATCTTCTGGCTCCACCTCACCCGTAATAACCGTTGTCATATTGGCCGGATGGTAATTGTCATTGTAATACTTCAAAACATCTTCTCGCGTGACATTCATAATATTATCGGTTGTACCGCCAATCATGTCCGTTGAAGAACTTTGTATCCCGTATAAATTTTTAATTGCTCGGTTTATAACGATATTCTCAGGATTTTGTGTAATCATATTTATCTCTGAACACACAATACCTTTCTCTTTTTCAAGCGTTTCATTTGTAAATTTCGGAGTTTGCAACATTGAAGAATGTAATTTAACCATTTCTTCAAAATCACTTTCTCTTAAGAGGTTTGAACTTATATAATAATTTGTTTGGTCAAAACCGGTACTGGCATTTGTCTCGCCCCCCATCTCGTGAACTCGTTGGAAAAATTCTCCGGCTTGCAACCCTTCCGAGCCGTTAAACAAATTGTGTTCAATATAATGACTTATTCCGCGCAAATTGTCCGGTTCGTTCATAGAACCAGTATTTACATACGTTCTGATTGTTGTTTCGCCTTTTTTAGGTACAATAACAATTTTTTGTCCATTTGCTAATTTATAACACTTAGCCGTCAAGTCGTTCGGAAGTTTCAAATCCGGAAGTTCTGAATATTTCATCGGAACTTTTACACTATAATCCGGACTGGTACCTTGAAGTTCAGTAATGCTCTGAGATGTTTGTACTTGTTTTTCTTCTACTTTTTCCGCTTTTTTATTGCCAAAATTTATATTGTTAATTGAATTAATACCTACTTTATTAAACATGAACACACTATTCCTTGTATCTTATTATATAAATATAAACGTCAAAACATCAAAAAACTTGAGTATTCTTTACGAAATGTTAATATCATGGTAAAATAAAATCAAAAGGAGTGAATATGAAAAGAGCAATTGTTATAGTAATAGATTCAATGGGTATCGGCGCTATGCCCGATTGCAAAGAATTTAACGACAGCGAAAAATGTAATACCCTAAAAAACGTTTGTACCTTTAATCAAGGCTTAAATGTTCCTCATCTGGCTAATATGGGACTAGGAAACATCCAAGATTTTGAAGGTATTAAACCTACAGAAACACCACTTGCACAGTTTGGCACGATGCAAGAAAAATCTAAAGGCAAAGATACAACAACCGGTCATTGGGAAATGATGGGGCTTGTTTCGAAAAAACCTTTTGCAACATTTCCTAAAGGTTTTCCTAAAGAACTTATAACAAAATTTATAAACCTAACAAATTGTGGCGGAATTTTGGCAAATTGTCCGGCAAGCGGAACTGCAATTATTACGGAACTAAACGAAGAACATCAAAAAACAAAATTCCCGATTATTTACACTTCAGCGGATAGTGTTTTTCAAATTGCAGTTGATACGGATTTGATACCTTTGGAAACTCTTTACAATTGGTGCGAAATCGCAAGAAAAATGCTTACGGATGACGGCTGGAATGTATCCAGAGTAATCGCAAGACCGTACAAATTGATTGACGGAACTCCAACAAGGATTTCAAAAGATAGAAGAGATTATTCTATGGAACCTTCACATACTCTTCTTAATGAAATCAAAGCAAGCAATGGACAAGTTATCGGTATCGGAAAAATTGAAGATATTTTTTCTAAATCAGGAATTACTCATGCCGTTCATACCGGTTCGAACAAAGAAGGTCTTGAACTAACTCTAAAAGCTATTAAAAATGAATTAGATTTAAAGTCAATCGCATACGATAAACAAATTATAGCTTCAGACAAAACGCTTATCTTCACAAACCTTGTTGATACTGATATGCTATATGGTCACAGAAACGATGCCGAAGGTTACGGCAAAGCAATTGAAGAAATTGACTCTTATGTGCCCGCAATCACCAAACACATGACCGATGATGATATTCTTATAATCACCGCAGACCATGGTTGCGACCCAACCGTTGAAGGTACTGACCATACAAGAGAATATGTTCCGATACTCATTTACGGCAAACAAATTAAACCTCAAAACCTTGGAATGATTGAAGGATTTGATTTTGTAGCAAAAGTTGTAAAAGAGTGGATATTTTAAATTTTTGTTTTATAATAATTTTGTGAAAGAAATTTCACAACGTAATCAATAAGTAAGGAGAAAGTACAATGACAGTAAAAGTTAACGATTCATGCATCGGATGCGGCGCTTGCGAATCAGTTTGCGGCGAAGTATTCAAAGTTGAAGATGTAGCAGTAGTAAATGAAGCAGCAGTAGCAGACAACATTGATTGTGTAAAAGAAGCAGCTGATGCTTGTCCGGTTGGAGCTATTGAAGTAGAATAGTTCTTTATAAAGACATACAACAACAAAAGAAGGGATATTAAATATTCCTTCTTTTGTTTTATTCAATAGATTAACATTGAACTAAAATAGATTTTTGTTCGTCCACTAAATACAAACACTTGCAAGAAAAAATTTTTGTGTTAGGATAAGGAAGTAAAGATTAGTCGTCTGTTTTGAGACACAAGCCCTGGTAGCTCAGCTGGATAGAGCAACCGCCTTCTAAGCGGTAGGTCATTGGTTCGAATCCAATCCAGGGTAAATTTAAAAGGGTAAGAACAAAAGTTCTTACCCTTTTAAATTTCAGTGTGTCAGCGATAAGAAATAGCCAAGGACAAAGTCCTTATTTATGTATTTGAGCGGATTTGCGTACGTATTGAGTGGGTTTTAATGGGACATTTGAAAAATTATTTTTCTGCCGCCTTTCGGCTTTGTGTTTGACTTTAACCCCCTTCCGAGTACTTGACTGAAATTACTCAGAAAGGCACTTTATTGTCCACAAATTGGCGTCAACTTTCCACTATAAATCCGCCTAAATCGCTAAAACCTAAATATATCGCCACATTCCCCCGATGACACTTTTCGGACAAAAAGTCCGTTTTGAAACTACCCTCGCACAAACTCGGAAGCTAGTCGGAAATGTAAATTAATATTTTTTGAATTTATTACTAATATTGATTTGATTCAAGACTTAGAATAATATTAATATATGACAATGGAAAAGTTTTATAAATTTTTAGAAAAAATAAATTCTTTTGAAGGTTTGTATAATATATCAACTTCAATTAGGGAGCTTGTAAAAGATAAAAAACCAACTAAAAA
Source organism: Candidatus Gastranaerophilaceae bacterium (assembly GCA_045538535.1). Lineage (GTDB taxonomy): Bacteria > Cyanobacteriota > Vampirovibrionia > Gastranaerophilales > Gastranaerophilaceae > RUG14219. Next base: position 5,396 of record JAZSRN010000087.1, read on the forward strand.
TGAACAAAACTATATAGATGTAGAATGTGCCGTCTTTGATATTATTAACCAAATGGGTTGCAATAGAAAAGATTGGATGGACAAAGCGTATACTATAATAGACGAACACCTAGATTATCTTGTATCACGAATTAATGCCACAGATAATGTTTTATTAAAAGCTGTATATTCCGAAATATTATTTTATTCAAAAAATACAAAATACAAAAAGTACATTAATATTGCTGCTGATTCTTATTTATCCTTAATTAAGGGTTATCATGAAAAATTAAGTGAGCATTTTGATAACTCGTATGAATTATGCAATTTAATTGATAAAACAATACACTTAACAAAATCAGCAAATAAGCGTACAGAAGGAATTAAAAATGAAATTAAAGCTATATTAAATACTTGTATATCTAAAGATGCAAGTTTTGTACCATTAATACGTTGTATTATAGAAACAATGTTGGATAATAAAAAAATATTCAATAAAAATGATTTTGATAAAATCGATGATATATATTGGCAGAGTATAAAAAAGAAAATAAAAGAAAAAGATTATCAATATGTAATTAATACAATTGATTTAGGGTTACGCATTGATGAAAGAAGGGGCAAATTATCATATCCATGGCTTGAAGAAAAATGTAAATGCTATGAATATATTATAAAAAATCAAACAAATCCCGTTCTTGCTTGTAGTTTTTGTATTGAAGCAATTGAATCAATAAAATCCTTGGATTATACAAGTAAACATATTCATAATATTGAAAAACAATACATGAGTCTGAAAAATAAAATTATTCTTCCTTCACATGATATGAAAGTCGATATTACACATTTTATTGAATATGCTGATACTATTTTAGAATATGAACCATTTCAAATACTTGATTATTTATCAAATTCTAAATATTTGTTTCCTCAAAAAGAAGTTTTAGAAAAACCGCATGGTTTTTTAACTAATTATTTCCCTGCTACATATCTAGACCATAATTCTCACCCTTCTAAAATTAGTAATAATGAAGTAATAAATGATTTATATTTATCAAATTACAGAAGTGTGTGGTTTTTGTGTGAGAAAACAATTCAAAGGATAATTATCAAAGGAATAAAATCAAAGAAATTAAATTTACAAATATTAATTTTATATCTGATGGATAATAGTTGTCTTTTTGATATACAAGAAAAAAAATTTAATGAAAAAAAAGTTAAATATAACTGGAGTTCAAACTTAATACGTATTTTTGAAACATATTTTCAGGAAATGGAAACTTCAATAAAAAATCCCAAAATATATTATCCTCATTTGGTTGAAATAACTGAAAGTTTAGTTTTACGCTTTGAAACATTGCTACGTCTTATTTTAGAAGCATATGAAGAGCCTTCAATAACATCAAAAGTAAAAGAAAAAGGAATTATTCGTGAGCAAGATATTAATGCTTTGTTATATAATGAATTTCTTATGAAGTTACTATCATTTGAAGATATTTTATACTTCCGGTACCTTTTTGTAGCACACCAAGGATATAATTTAAGAAATGATATTGCCCATGGCTTATTGATTCCAGGTCAATATACGGTAGAATTATTTAATTTAGTATTTTTCGCTTTTTTAAGATTGGCTAAATATAGTATTCCAAATAAAAACACAAATAAATTAAAAAAGGAATACTATAATTTTAATTATAAAAAATTTAAATATGAAGATTTCTTATGTAAAACTATAAAATTCTCTAAAAATAACAGAAAATAAATTCAAGTATTGTTTCCCATACCTCCAAATATGCTCCGCAACATGTTGTGCGAGATTTTGTTTCATTTGGGAGTGGTTTATTGAACGGCAGAGGCGGGAGTAGAGAACTTTTATTCGCAAAGATTCTTGTTTTGTATGCGGAAGCTTCTTCCGTTTTGTCTTTAGTGGTTTGTCGGTTACAAAAAGCTCGTCATCATACAGGTAAAAATAAACCGGTATATCGTAAAAACGCCTCATCTTTGGAATTTTCGGTTCGCGTTCAAAGTGCGTTTTAAGGGCGTTCAACTGCCGTTCATAAATCATCTGCCGAAAATGTTTATAAAAATTCTGCATCGTCGCATCCCCGATATCTAAAAGAAAACTCGCCTGTTTCGATTTCACCCCGGCACAAAAACACTTCGTTATCATCTCAATTTTTTCCTGCGAATGAAACTTAAAGCAAAACGGCAGGGGTAAATTTCGCTCGGCTTTATATGAGTAGATTCCGCCAACCAAATTTAACTTGCCGTCCTTAACTAATTCCTGTAAGGCATCTTCTATCCCTTCACCCATAATCGATTCAATATCTTCTAGTTTAAATGTTTCAAGCCTTTTAGCGAGTTTTAAAATCTTATTTTTCATTCAGTATTCCCTCCAAAACAGACAGCGTAATCGTTTTCAAATTGTTCATTTCGGCAACGTTTTCGGCCTTATTTAAAAATTTAACAATCTGTCTGAACTGATTAAATTTCGCACAAACAAGCTCAAGTGCATCAGGCTCAAACGCGACTTCAGAAATCTCTGTCACAATTTTTGCCACATCATCTTTATTAAAAGTTTCAAACTTCAATACACCCAAAAGCCTGTCATAAATATGCTTATGCCGTTTGAGTTTAGCCTCTGCCATACTCATCCCGACAAGCACAACGGGAATCCCGATTTTGTCGTGCAAGTCGCGGACAATCTCAATTGCAGACGAGTTATTGAGCAGAAAATCAATTTCATCCACCACCAAAACCTTCGGCTGCTCACGCAATTTGTCCTCAATCTGTTTAAACAAAAGCGATGTCAGATATGCCGGCACTTCATCAAGCTCCTCGACGATTTCGGTCAAAAGCCAACGCGCCGACATTTTGTGGTTGCACCGCACATAAATCGCATCGTTATTTGTAACCCACCACATAATCGTTTGCGACTTTCCGAGCCCAAAATCACCATACACTAACGCCATCTTTGGCAGATTCGCCGGTGCGTTTTTGAGCGTATCCATCAAATCCACAAATCGTTTCACATTCTGCGTTACAGCAAATTTACGTTTCATATAGACCTCGATATTCCTCACTTTGTTTGTATTCAGCAAGCCACGCCCTGTCATCTTCACAAGTGCAGCCGTTTTTCATCAACCATTCAAATTTTTCATATTTATTCAAAAACACAGGTGCATTCATCTGTACTTCTCTCGGTGTCGGCTTTTTCGTTTTTACCGGCTTCACTTCAATCACCTCTTGAAGATCTTCTTCAATATCCTGTTCAATAAATTTTAAATCTACATTCGGCAAAAACTTTTGTAATTCTTTAATCGTCTTATTTTTAAGCCGTTTTTGCTTTTGAATTTTCTGTTTCAAATCCTCGACATCTTTGATATCGCCAAGATGATAAGCCATCGGATGAGTTTTGGTTACACGTTTTGCGGTACACAAAAACTGATTTTTGACCGTGTAAACTTTAATTTTAGATAAATCAAAAAGCGAATACTTGATCATAACCTGAGTTTTGAGCCCGTACAATTTATCAGAGTAATAAAATGTGCCGAGGAACCGAATTCCATTTTGATAAATCGTTTTGATGTCTGCCGTCATCATTAAATCGTCAAGCCGAGCCGTGTCAATTTTGATTTTCGTCCTTTTTTCAAAAACTTCTGCTATCGTGTGATTTTTATCATTCGGACAAGTTTGCGAATTCTTAAATTCAAGCCACTTATCGACAAGCATTTTGACTTCATCAATCGTCGGGTAATAATTCGGCTTGAAATATTGCTTATGAAACTTCTCATTGCGCTTAAAATGCGCGGGTTTATTTTCAATATTTGAACCCGAATAAGTCGGCAAAAGCTTTTCGAAACTCTCCTGAAACTCTTTGAAAAATCGCTCAATGACTTTGGCTCTCGCGTTATATGGTCGAGCAAAAACCGTCTTAATCCCAAGCCGAGTATAAATCCCCTCAAATCCTGTTTCCTTAACAAAATATTTCGCTTTAAACGCCCTGCCGTTATCCTGGTAAACGATTTTTGGGATATTTTGCAAATTGATTATCGCGTTACGCAGGGCAGATGCGATACTTTGAGTGTTTTCTTCGAGCATAATCTCGTACCCGACAAGTGCCGTCGATTTCCAATCCAAAAAGCCGATTAAAGTCGCCCGCGTGGGTTTGCCGGTAAACGGATTTTGCACCCAAAATGCTAATTTATGCCCGTCAGCTACAAGCACATCCCCAACTTCAAGTTTTGAAATGTCGCGCAAAATATAAGGTTCAACATTATCTTTTAATGCCTTTTCACCATCACGAGCCAACGTCCAAATGTCATAATGGTTATCTCGAAACCAATTCGCATAACGACGAAATGTCACATCCTGAACATTTATCGGCTCCTCTTTTGATAAAATATGCTTGGTTATCGAAATGGCTTTGCCTACACAAAATTTGTTCGGGTGCAGCAAAATTTTCAAAAACACCTGTTTTTCATAATCGGTCAAAGACGTTCGAAACTCTGTAGCATACTCATATTTTGGCAGTAACAAATGATAATCCGTAGTATTTCCGAGCTTTCGTTTCCAACGCTCAACCGAGCCGATTGAAGTTTTGCCAAGCACCTTGAAAATATGCGGATACAACATGCCGGTATTGTAGCTTTCAATAAACTCAATCCCGGCACGGGTTTTCCCTTCAGGGTGATGCTTTCTGTACTTCTGCCACTCGCGGAGCAAATCCAAACGCGCCAAAGCGATTTCGTTAACCTTTGTCGGAAGGTTTTTGACCGGCAAAATCGGTATCAAAGCCGTCGATTCTGACGTTATTTGTGTCTTTTCTTCAAAATATTTTTCCTGTAAATCCAGCTCAATACTTGATAACAGGATTTCAAAACTTTTTCCGCCTCTGACAATTATTTCGCGGGTGACATATTTATCACGCGACATCCGAATCGCCCGAGTACTCACGCCTTTGAGGTCTGCTAATTCTTGAATTGATATGTATTTGTCTTTGTTGTTCATCTTGGCTCCTGTGGGTATTTCGCCTGTATTCGCCTAAGTCGGCTCATAGGCTCAATTATCCTACGTCGCTATCGTAGTGCTTCGCACCGGCTTACGCGTATCACATTCATCACTCTTCCGACCTTAAATTGGAACTGTTTCCGAGTTGATTTGTATCATTTCGACACGATTTGTGTCGGACTTGCAATGTTTTCGAAACAGAGTTAAGATGTGTTTCCCCAGAGAATTTCGGAGGTTTTTATGAAGAAAAAAGAGCTACAAAGCATTGATTATATTAAAGAACGTGCCGATGAAAATTTGGCAAAAACAAAAAGCGTGTTTTTGTACAGGCGGGAACTTGCGATTCGGCTTGCTTTGCGACAAAAAGAATTTACGCAAAAGAAACTTGCAAAACGGCTCAAAATGACAGAAAGCTATGTTTCTAAACTCATTACGGGCGAAAGATATAGCAAGGATTTTGAGTTTTTCCTGCGGTACAACTTCGGGGTAGACTATTTGGGGATATAGGAGGGAGTATGAATATTGTCCAACCAATAAGAAATAGAGAGGATATTGAGAAAATGAAGGCCGTATTGAAACGCAAAAAGCGCGACCTTGTGCTTTTTATTTTCGGAATTAATTGCGGACTCAGGATTTCTGACATTTTGAAACTTGATGTCGGCGATGTTAAGGGCAGAGATTTTGTCGAAATCAAAGAGAAAAAGACGAAGAAAAACAAGCGTTTTCCGTTAAATCCGGAGCTAAAGGTTGTACTTGAAGATTTTGTAAAAGACCGTCCGGAAGATGAGCCGCTATTTATTACGCAACAAGGAAACAGGCTTGACCGTAACCAGGCATACAGAATTTTGAATAAGGCTGCAAAGACATTGAATCTTCAGGACAAAATCGGCACACATTCGCTGCGCAAAACCTTCGGCTACCACCACTACAAACAATTTGATAATATTGAACTCCTGCAGAAAATTTTCAACCATTCCTACTCCGCCATCACCCTCCGCTACATCGGCATAGAACAAGATATTATTGATGAAAGTTATATGAATTTTTATTTGTAAAACTATTTTAAAACACCTTTTGAACTCCTATTAAACATTATTTGAATCTGTTAAAATTAGAATCATGTTTGTGTTAGTATAATTTCATAATAGGAGTTAGTGTGAGCAATTTTGATTTTCTTACAAAAGAATATCCGGAACTTGCAAAACTTGGAAGTTTAGCTGAAGAGTTGATAGATACTGACGCGGCATCATGCTTATCAAAATTGCGTTTAATCACAGAATTTATTGCAAAAGATATTTATTATAAATACTTCAACGAAAAATCAAAATTATCTCAATTTGAATTATTAAAAGCCCTTGAGCCTTATGTTAAACAACAATATATGGATGTATTCCATATTATAAGAAAATGTGGAAATGATGCAGTTCATGAAAACATTGCTTCTAATGAAAGGGCTCACACCCTTTTAAAATATACTTGGGGGCTCTGTGTTTGGCATTACATTACAAATTGCAACGGCGATACCTCATCAATTCCGACTTATGAAAAACCAATAAGTCGAAAATTATTATTAGAAAAAGAACTTGAAGAAGCAAAAAAGCGAAGCGCCGAACTTGAAGCAGAACTAAAACTAAAAGAAGAAGCCCTAAAACAAACACAAACGAATAAGCCAGAAGAACTTGTTAATAATCAAAAAGAAACAGAAGAAGTTACTGATAGACTCAGCGATTTGTCAGAAGCTCAAACTCGTCATTTTATTATTGACAATATGCTTCTTGATGCAGGTTGGGATATTAGAAAAGTTGAAGATTTTTCTAAGGATATAAAAGAATACAATACTTCAGAAGTTAAACGAGAAACTCCTATTGAAGGTTTACCAAATACTCCATCTGGTAAAGGTTTTGTTGACTATACTTTATATGATGATAACGGCAAAATTATTGCAATTATAGAAGCAAAAAAATCCAGAAGAGATGTCAAAGAAGGCAAAGAGCAAGCACGCCAATATGCTAATGCTCTTGAAAAAATGACTGGATTTAGACCATTAATTTTTTATACAAATGGCTTTGAAACTTATATCTGGGACGATGTAATTTATCCTGAGCGCAGACTTTATGGAATGCTTTCAAAAGAAGATATTTTAACAAGACTATTTCAAAGAGAAAACAGAAAACCTCTTGCTAACATTGAGATAGACACAAGCATAACTAATCGTGATTACCAGTTTATGGCTATTCGTAAAACTTACGAAGCTTTCACTGCAGGTCAAAGAAAGGCTTTGATCGTAATGGCAACTGGAACCGGTAAAACTAGAACTGCGATGTCAATTATTAATGGCTTAGTT
>JAZSRN010000062.1:0-40634 GCA_045538535.1 Candidatus Gastranaerophilaceae bacterium
CAGGAGCACCTAAGCTTACCGCTGCATTTGCAGATGCTACCGTACCTAAGGTTATTGTTGTAATCGGCGAGGGTATGGGAACCCCTTTTGTTGGAAAGAACTCTAAGGCACTTGCTGCAGATATGCTATATGCTTGCCCAAATACTCAACATTGATATTATCAAAAAAATACAATGTATGGCTCAAAAAGATAATTTAAATCTTGATTACTGTTGCGATACAAGTGATTGTGCAAATGGTGACTACTATGCTGGTGCAGCCGCAATGTGCGGAGGCAAATCCAAAATGGCAAGTGCTGCTGACCTAGCAGCAATCGCAAGTGACATATACGGCACAACAATAGGAGAATACGATGACCTAGAAGCTAGTGCCGGTAAAACATACAGTGTATCCATTGGAGCAAAATACGGTTTTTCAGATGCAAATTCAGCGTCGGTTTGGGGTTGGTCTGGGCGTGAGGACAATAGCGGCTACGCATACGCTCGATCCTTCCGCTCTACGTACTCGAACTGCTACTCCTACTACCGATACGACAGCAGCGGCTTAGTGTTGTGTAAAGGTGATTAACTCGGTTACAAACGTGTCATCGTGGCCTTTATGCCGCGATCTGTACTCACCGATGTCGTCGTAAAAAGATTGCGCAACAAGTGCGCAATGACAGATACTAAATAAACTCTATCAATCCATTTGTCATCGCGGCCTTTGTGCCGCGATCTGTACTTACCGACATCGTCGTAAAGAGATTGCGCAACACCTAACAGCTTCGCTGACGGATACATTAAATAAAATAATTTATTTTGACATAAAAGATAAAGTATGCCATAATTATCATATTAAAGAGGTGTTCAGATGAAAAAAATCTTTCTTTTAGCGATTACTTTTTTGTTTTGTTTTTTATCGGGAGTAATTATGGCAAATGCTCAGACTGTCACTCGTTGGCGTAGTCCTATCGTTGATGTTTATATTTCAAAGAGTTTTGAAGATTATAAGTTGATGTATGATGCGTTTGAGGCTTGGTGTTCTGCGTCAAACAGAAGATTTTTATTTAATTTGAGCAGTACAAAAGGTATGGCTAAAAATGGCCACGTGAAAGTTTATTTTGACGAAAAAGACGCAGATTCAATTGAACAGATTACCCGTCCGGGTTTGAATTGGCCGGAAGTACATATCAATATTGTAACTAAAGATGATGATGGCAAAGTTTATCCTAAAGAAATTTTGTATCCTAAAATGTTGCATTATGCCGGGTTGGCAATAGGTTTGGATGAAAGTACGAATCCAAAAAGTGCGTTATTCAAAGAGCCCAAAGAAGGTCAAGATATTTTGGTTGAAGATGTCGAAAAACTCTATGCCCTCTATGGTTGGCGTTTACCTAAAGTTTTGAGATATTTTAGATAAATAGTTAATATGTATTAGCCAGTTCGGTATTTATAAAATTTTTGTAATAGATATTCTCTTATTATGAAGAGAGAGAATATAGTTTTATTTTTAATTTTGTTGATTTTATCCGGTTCACTTTATTTTTATAAGGTTTCGAATTATAAATTTGTAACGGTAAGGTTTTCGGATTTGCGTCCTTTTCACAATAGTTTGCCGGTGTATTATAAAGGTATAATTGTTGGTCGCGCAATTGATAAAGGGCATAGTAGTGACTATACAAATACTATTGTAAAAATCGTGCTTTATCCTAAGAATTTGAAGTTGCCGTTAAATACCTCGGTTGTTTTGAAAAAAGAAAAATTCAGACATCATGAAAAGGATTTTTTGGAATTGATTTATCCAGAAAAACCTTCGGAATACTTCGTTACTGATGGTGCAGAACTTGCCGGCAAAACATTGATTGATACCGAAGATTATATGGCTAATCAAACGGCTGAAGAGTTGGAACAAATTAAAGAAAATCTTTTGAAAAGTTCTGAGAGTTTAAATACGGCTTTGATGCAAGTTGCTGATTTGTTTGTATTGCTTCAAGATGTGATAAATGAAAATAAATCAAACTTGAATGTCGCATCGTCAAATCTTGCCAAAACTACTGACAATGTTAAAGATGTTAGCGAAAAATTCAATACAGCAATAGAACAAGAATCATTAAATAATACTTTTAATAACATTGAAGAAACTACAAATTCTATAAAAGAATTAAGTCAAAACTTTAACGGAACAAGTCAAAGTGTAAATGATTCAATGCCAAAATTAACATCAACAATTTCCGATACTCAATGTACCATGAACAATATTAATGCTATAACTTGCGGAATAAGACAAACTTTGTCAAAACCGTTTGGAGGCTTGAGATTGCTATTTGGTAAAACTATTAAACAGTGATGTTTGGATGAACGTATTCAAGTTGATATTTGTCTGTTGGTGACGCTTGTTTTAAGTCTAGTTTTTCATAAAATTTTTTTGCCGATATTGAAGAGCGGAGTGTCAATTTTTTGCCTTGTTTGCATAATCCAATGATTTCATTCATTAAAGCGTCTCCAACTCCTTTGATTGTTCTTGTAACATTGTAGTAGCTGTGTTCAAATTTTGTTTCCAGATAGCTTACATGAATTTTTTTTGCGGATTTGCTTAGTTGTGTTATTCCAAGTATTTCTTTTGAGTTGAGTTTTTCAAAATCCTTTTGTTGGGTTGTAATAAGTAATATATCGCTATCAATCGGTTTTGGAATTCTGCGCATGTGTAATGCGTTTAAATAAATATTAGATAAATATGAATGTTCGCCCCATTCAATAGTAGCTAATTCTAATGCATTAATATCATCTTTGTTTTTTAAATCGATTTTAACCAAAGATGCCGGCAATGGTTCGTAATGTTTACCATTGACTCTTTTTTGAATATTAACGCTTTTTACAAATTTCCCTGTAAAATTAATGTTGTTCATTATGACTTCCGCTTGGTGTAAATGTTAAAATCTAAAAATTATAAAATTTGCGTGTTTACAAATATTTTTGTAAAATCAATTTTTTTAAAGCTTTTGAATATATTGCATCCGGTTCTATTTCTAAAATTGTGTCAAGATTTTTTAATGCACCTTGATAATCACCAAGTTTTTTCTTTATAGTTGCCGCGCAATAAAGTGCATCAATAAATTTTGCATCCAATTCTATAGCTTTTTCTAAATCGAACAATGCATTTTTGAGTTCTTCTTCACTTTTTTCGTCAAGTGCTAAAATGCTTTGTGCTCGGTTATAATATGCATCAATCATTTTTGGGTCAATTTCGATTGCTTTAGTATAGTTTTCAAGTGCGGCTTGTAATTGTGACAAGTTGTGAAAAACAATTCCTTTTGAAAAATATCCCAGTGCAGAATTTGGATTTAGTTTTATTGCTTTTTCCAAATCTTCAAGTGCTTCTTGAAATTTGCCTTCATTTGTTTTTGATATACCGGTTTCTAAGTAATTTTTGTAATCTTGATCGTTTTGCATTATTTCTCCTTGCATAATTGAGAATATACAAAACAGAAAACTATTACAAGTGAAATTTTATTCTTTGTTTAGTTGTATATCTTTTTTAAGTTCGTCTAAAAATTCTTTTCGATATAGAAAACCTAAGTGTGAACCGTTACTTATTAACACAGTGTTTTTTAGAGTCATTTGTTTAAGCTTTTTTAATTGTGCAGAATTAACAAAATAATCGTCAAGAGATTGATAAATTTTATAATTATTTTGAGTTGTTAAATATTCGCCCAAGGATAGCAAACTCAATTCGTTCTTTAATTCTGCAAGTGAAGTATAATCAGTTTTGGGTAGAATGTATTTTTCTACATAATCTTTATAAGTTAGATTGTGCAAAATGTTATAGATATCGGTTTTTTTATTTGTTGGCGTATCTTCGAGAGTAAAAACCAAATCCGAAAGTTTTTGATGCATTATGAAAGCAGTTATAAGTTTGGCTTCATCGTTTGAGAATGGTAATTTATCTTGAACTTCTGATATTTTGTCTTTCGAATTTAAAATATTTAAAACTTTGGCCGCAATTAAGGTAACACGATCTTTAAGGTCGGAAGAGTTGTAATTGCAACTGATACAGTTTTTGTCAGCTTGTTCAAGTGCATAGACCAAATCTACCGGTGGACTAATAGCTATGTAATTAGTATCGCCAAGAGTGTTTTCTTTGTGTTCTGATGCTGCCAAGTAGATTGCCCCTATTGCGCCAAAAGATGTACCGATAACGGTTTTTTTAGTGAATTTACGATTATATTTTTGTTCAAGGTATTCTATTTCTTTGTTTGTTACAAGTTTGATTTGTTCTACGTCACGTGTAGGAATTCCCGGGGTGTAATCTTCCGGCATGCTTTTTGCAAATTCCCATTGAAAATGATTGCCTTGGATTAGTACGGAATATCCTTCATCATAGAATATTTTTGCAAAAACGGTTGAATGATGTGACATACTACCTTCACCTATAGAAGGGTAAATTATCGCTAAAGGTGCGTTTTTGTCTTTTTGTAGTAGATACCTAAATTTGTAATCTTCTCGATTTGGGTAAATGTTTACTTTTGCGGTTTTAATTCGATTACAAAAACAATTGTTCCAAATCGATAATTCGTGCCAAATAGACTCTTTTATGCCTGGCATGTCAAAAAGTGCTGTTCGCATAGCATCTATAAGTGGAGTTTGCGGATTATAGTCAAAAAGTACTAAGTCGGCCATTACTTTTGAGTCAGCTTTATCGTAACTTTTTAAAATTACGTTTTCAATATTTTCGCCTGCATTTGCTATTTCTCTTATTGTTAGGGCTTCGTTATTGTTCAATTCTTCTTTTTGAATTGTTGCATTAAATTCGTTGTCGATGGGGTTTTTAACAAGTTCAATATTTTCCGAATTTTCACAGTCAAGACATTTTTCTTCAAGAACTTTTGAATGGTCAAGATTAGAATGTTGAATGTGGCGTTTTGCGCCATAGAATTTTTTTGCGATTTCGTAAGGGTCGGCGTAACCTTCTTGAACGGTTTTTGCCATAGAGTGAATATCAGAGGTTTTGTTTATCAATAAACCTGCTTTTACCATTGCGATAACCGGTGTTGCAATATAAGAAGAAGGATTTAGGCCAGCATCAAGAATTTTGCCAACAATTCCGCGTGGAGTTGTTGATGATAGCCCCGGTAAAACTAAATATGGGCCACTTTTAATTTTGCAACTTGCAAGTGCTTGATCCATGTCTTCGTTAGATTGTTCTAATTTAAATAAACTGGTTGCCGGATCAAAAAGACCGCCCAGACCAATTGTTGAATTTGTCAAAAAACGTAGCACTTCTTTCCCAGAGTTTTTAAAATCTCTTTGAATAAGACAACTTGTAATTCTTATTGGTGCTTCGATATTATTGCAAGCGCATTTTATTCTATCAATACCGTATTGTGGCATAATTGATGCCCATAAGGTATGAACCGGACGTACAGCATATTTGTTAAAACCCATATTCAGATTAAACATTTTACGATTGAAGGTTTCATATTTGTCGTTGCCTACGTATTCGTACGAATAGTCCGGATGAAGAGTATCCGGTCGCACATCTTCTGTAACAAATGCAAATGCCGGAATAAGAGTTAGGGTTAGAGTGATTATTGTTGTGTATAATTTAACTTTTTTCATTATGCGTAAATACCTTTATAAATCTTCTGCATTAAATAGTTTATTTACACATACATAAAAAACATTATACGGGTATGTAGTTAGATAGGCTAATAAAAAACGAGACGAAATATTCGTCTCGTTAATATTTGCTAGATACTTAAATTTTTTCGATTATTTTTTTTGATTATTATATTTGTCTGCGTAATCTTGTGCTTCTTTTAGTGCATTTTCACCGGTGAATGTTTTTAGGATTTTGCCATCGCATTCAAGGTATACGGTTGCACCGTATCGTTTTACTTTTGCCGTACCTTTAACATCACCGTCCCATTTGTCTGCGGCGCGGTCGTTGTCTGCGATTTTGTCACGGGTGATATCTTTATTTAATTTATAGGTTTTGTCACCAACTTTTATTTCATCGTATAGTCTTAAATCAGCAATACCTTGAGCTGAACGTCTATCGGTGATACCATGTAGTGCTTTTACGACACCAACGGCTTCATATAGGTCTTTGGCCGGTACACCCCACAATTGCATAACTGCGTTAGCCAAGTTTTTACCACCATTTTTGCCTCGCATGTCAAGTGTTGGAAGGTCGGTTTCTTTAGTTGTATCTTTAACCACCGCAGGACATGTTGGTTCTGTTGGAGTTGTTGGAGTTGTTGGAGTTGTTGCTATTGTTGGTGTGCTAGGCTCTGTAGGTGTTGTAGCAACTGTAGGTGTCGGTTTTTGATTTGCGACCAATTTGCGTGCTTCAACTTCAGGTCCTCCACCGTGGTCTTTGATTTTTCCTGCTGTAAATGCAGCTCCAATACCACCGGTCAATGCGCCGATTGCTGCTGCTTTAAATGGTACACTCCAATCAAATTTGTGTCTTGCACTTGTTTGACCTGTTACCTCTTTTTCGCCGCTATATTCTTGTTCACCTTCGTAGGCAACCTCGCCCTCAACAACTTTTGTTTCTTTGAAGTGAACTGTTCCATCGACGTCAACGACTTGTTCGTAATAAACTTGTCCGGATACCGGAATTTCTTGTCTATAGTGGACTACGCCGTTTACATCGACTGTTCGGGAATAGTATGCTTTACCGGAATAGCCTTGAGTGCCGGTTACCGTACCAGAAACTGTACCGCTGTAGCCAACGGTACCGGTACCAGTAACAGTACCAGAATAATCTACTGTACCAGAATAATCTTGTCCCGGAACTGTTACAGTTTGTGTATAGTCTATTGTTGTTGAGGAAACTGGTTTTCCATTTTGATAGAATGTCGATGTTGATGGTGTAGTTACATCAATATTTTGGCCTGGGGTTGTACCGCTATAGCCAACTGTCCCTGAATATCCTTGTGTATGCGTATAGTCAACAGTTCCAGAGTATCCTTGTGTATAGTCTGCAGAATAAGCAACTTCGCCCGAATAATCAGTCCAGCCTTCAACGGTTACTTGGCGGTTATAGTCAATATCGCCTTCTGCCAATACTGTAGTATCATAGGTTGTATTACCACTGACTTTTACTTGAGTTGAATAAGGAATATCACCCTCAAAAGTTACATCTGTTTTATAAGCTTGAGTGCCAGAATATGCAACGGTACCAGCGTATTCAACAATTCTTGCGTAATCTGCATTTACAATTTTGGTTGTTGCGAATGCTTCACCGATAACACCTGAGGCAAAGCCTACACCTGCACCTTTTAATGCTCCTTTTCCGATATGCAGAGCACGAAGGGCGTTAGTGTTATCTTTTTCGTAATCTAGGCCTACTGCTTTTGCCCAGCGTTTTTCAAGTTTTCTGTCTTTTTGTTTATCTTTAAATGCTTGTCCGTAACCGTTCCAGTTGTCGGCTTCTTCGGAGTGTGTTTTGAAGTATTCTTCGCGTTTCTTTTCATCGGCAAGTTCTGGGTGCTTTTTCAAAAATTCTTGACGATATTCTTCAGTTTTCTTTTCTTTTGCGCCACGTTTACGGTTATCAATACTTACGTACATGTCTGCATCGTTGTATTCGTCTTTTTCGCCGTTAGCGCGGTCAATTTCTTGTTCGTTGGAAATTGATACTCTATAATCTTTTGTTTTTTGGCTGTCGAAAATGTATTTTTTGCCGTTTACTTCAAAATCTGCAGTTTCGCCCGCATTTGCTTCTCTACAATATAGTTCAGGTGTTTTCATTACCTCTTTTCGTAAAGAAGAACTTAAAACAACGTTGTTTTCATCTTCTTTCCAAGTTTCACCTTTTTGAGGTTTGTCCCAGTGTAAAACTCTATTGTTAACGCGTTCTTTTGCGATTTCAATATCAAGTTTTGCTTCAGCGCTATATTCAATTAAGGCTTCAAAGTCGTCGTTAAATTCTTGGCGCTCATCTTCCATAATTGTCTGTAATTCAGTTCGTAGTTGCCGTGCATACATTGCGTTGTTTTTGTCATCAGCGGCTTGTATATTTTCATAATATTCTTTATGAAGGTTTGCAGCTTCGTTTTCACGACGTTCTTTAACCATAGTTTGAGCCATTTGCCTATATACACCATCTTCAAGTTTGACGGTATGGTTTAGAGCATCTCGTCTTGCCAATTCGACAATTTCAGCTTGTGTTAAATCTTGATTTTGTCTGATTGGTTGTTCATCTTTATATTTAGAATAAAATTCGTTGTATGAATTGCGTGCTTCAGTCATGTTTTTAGGATCAGAGTAATATTTAATACGTTCGTAGAATTTATCTTGGAACTGTTGAATTTCCTCTTTTGATGCCATTTCTAACATATATTTGTCTTTTAATATCATCGCGCCCATAGGAGTGGAAGCACCATTTCGTAGGCCTTGTTCAACTCCGTCAACACCTTTGGCATAAACAACTCTTACAATATCTTCTTTTGCTCTATTTAAATCGCCAGAATAAAGCTTTTTATATTCAGCTTTATATTGTTCTAATTTTTGTTTTTGTAATTTTTTGTTTTCGGCAAGAGGAATTCCAGAATCTGCAGTAACTGGTACAGTTGTCTCTGTTGATTGGACTGTTAATCCTTTTGTTGAATCAGCTTTTTTGGTTGATAATTCCGAAGACAACGTTTTAGGATTTGCATTTACAACTTTGTTATTTTTGCCAGCAATAACAAATTGTTCTTCGTACATTTTTGCAAATTGAGCCTTTTGAGCATCATTGAAAGTATCCCATTGGGCTTTTTGAATTACAGCAGCATACTCTTTCTTAAATTCTAATGCACACATAATAATAGTCCTTTCTGCGCTTTAAACATGACAAAAGCGCAAATTTTTATACTTCTCTGTTTATATAAAAACTTTTATCGACACAAAATTGCAGAAGTTTAATAATGAAATTTTTACTTTTTTCTAAAATCCTTATTCTATGCGGATTAAATCCTAAAAATACATATTTACAAAACTTAAAATTTGTAATATGTATTATATTGCGGGTATATGTATCGTATTGCATAAGTCGATGTTAAATTTTGTTAAAGTTTTTCGAAATTAGTGAATTTTGAAGAATGAAAAACCGTTATATACATTATAGTGTAAGATTGTGCAAAAAGAATGCGAGAATGTTATGACGAATGTTTTTTTGACAAAGAAAAAGAAGATTGCAAGATTGAGTTGTATAGCTTTATTATCTGCGGTGTTTTGTGTCACTCCTACTTTAGCCGCTAATATTTCGGGCGCCACGCCTGATGCGGTTGACGGGTCTTATAATATTAGACCTGATGGTGTGAATGGTACTGTAGGTTTTAGACAATACGAAAATTTTACGGTTGACAAGGGTGATGTGGTAAATATGATTTTTCAATATTTACAAGGAGATGTTTGGACAGATGCTAACGGAGTTCAACATACTTGGTCAACTTGGGATATCAATACGTTTGTAAACTTAGTTAAAAACGAAGTTAATATCAATGGTATTTTGAATACTTTGAGAGAGGAAAACGGTGCGTTTAGCAACGGTAATTTGATGTTTATTTCACCAAATGGATTTGTTGTTGGCGCGTCAGGTGTATTAAACGTTGGTTCATTATCAGTGATTACTCCGACAATGGAACAATATAATACTTTATCTGCACAATTCCCTACTACCCAAAGTATTGCAACAGGTGGGCTTGTAAATACTACTTTACCTGGAGTGTTGACAATTAATGGTGGTGCAACAATTGATGTTCAAGGTAAAATTCTTGCAACCGGTGATGTAGATTTGCAAGGTGGGACAGTTAGAACTGCTGATGGTGCGGTAATTGCTGCCGGTGCAAATAATAATAATAAAGTATTTAAAAAATATGATGTGGATTGGGGCCTTAATCCGGGTGAAGGAACAATTACAAATACATACAATCCGGAACAAGAAGCAACAGATTTGTTTGCAGCATTGGTAAATACAGATAATATGACTATTGGTAATGCGTTTTCCGGTAGTGGCGGAGATATTAAAATTACATCCACAAAGGGAACAGACATTGCACAAGGTTCTTATGTTAGAAATTACTCATCCGGTAATACCTCTATCACTAATAGAGGAGCCGATGGTATTAATATTGCGGGTGAAGTTTCAAACCAAAGCGGTACTTTAGAATTTGTTAACAATGGCGGAGATTTAAATATTAATTCGACCGGTTTGGTACGAAATGCCGGCACAATGAATATCGAAAATAACGATGTACAATTAAATATTGACGGTACGGTTATTAATGACGGTACTATGAATATTACGAATTATGGTGAAGAAGAATTTTATATTAATGGTGATGTTACAAACAAAACCGGAGTTGCAACATTCATCAATGATGGCAGATATTTTGATATTGGTGGTACCGTAACGTCAGAAGGTACTGCATTAAATATAACAAATAATGCAGGTGGGCTTGAAATTTATGGCCTTGTTGACAACAAAACCGGTGTAGGAACAATTACCAACAATGCCGGCATGTTGAATGTAGCGCCAGATGGCAAAGTATTAAGTAATGGTAAGAGTTTGACCATGAAAAATACAACCGGTGACGCGTTCCAAATTTTGGGCGAAGTTGACAACGAATCCGGTACTTTGCTTTTAGAAAACCAAAATGGTTATTTCAATATTAACGGCAAAGTGTTAAATAACGGTACAAGTTTGACTGTCAACAATAGTGGTGTTGGTGGATTGTCGATTACCGGATTGGTTGACAATGAAAATGGACCAGCCAATATTACTAACAGTGCCGGAGGTTTTACTGTTGGTGCTGATGGTAAAATTTTGAACAATGGTAAATCATTGGTTGTAACAAATACTGATGGTAATTATTTAACCATAGATGGTATTGTTGACAACGAATCCGGTACTGCACTTGTAGAAAATAAAACCGGAAAATTAACAGTTAATGGTACGGTTCTAAATAATGGTACCAGCTTGGATGTTATAAATAGTGGCGAAGACGGGCTTGAAGTTGTTGGGCTTGTTGATAACAAAAATGGTCCTCTAACAATTAAAAACTCAAAAGGTTTATTAAGAGTTGCAAGAGGTGGTCATGTTAGAAACAGTGGCAAGTCATTAACTATGACAAATACCGGTGACGGTATGCCTATTGAAGGTACCGTTGAAAACCAAAGCGGAAAAGCTTTAATAGATAACCAAAATGGAAGTTTGACAGTAGCAGCTACTGGTCGTGTTCTTGGTAATCTTGACAGTACCTCTGTAACTCTTCAAAATACTGGCTGGGATTTGACAGTAGATGAAGGTGGCGAAGTTAATAATATATTAGCATTAAATATGATAAATACCGGCGATAACGGTTTGAATATTAATGGCAAGGTTACAAATGAAGGCAATACTACAATTACAAACTCCGGTCGAAAAGGATTGAATATTGGTAGTACCGGTCGTGTAACCAATACCGGTTATAAAGTTGATATGACAAACTCCGGTGCTGACGGAATGAATATTCAAGGTATCGTTAAAACAACCGATGTCGGTAAAGTAAATATCACAAATACAAATTCAGATGTAACTATCGGTGATAATACTTCTAACAATTTCTATATCGATTCAAATGGCAAAGTGACAATGAATGTTACGAATGGTAATGTTTATAACTATGGTGTTGCTAAAACATTGATTAGGACAACTGATGGTGCAAACCTTGATATAAATGTCACAAATGGTGCTATCGGTCGTGAAATCGGCCCTTGTGATGGTGGTATTTGTACTGGTGTTGGTCCTGCTGAAAGAGATTTGACTATTTCAATTAATACAAACGTAGACGGCAGAATTAACGCAATTTCTACAAAAGGTACAAACGAGTCATTGATTAATATGGCAAGTTTAGATAAAAATATGAACGTTGATAAAATTCACGCAGATGGAAGAGTAATTCTACTTGCAGATGTTGCGGATGTTAGCAAGAAAGGTTCTGTAGCTTATGACATCGTAAATATGACAACTGATGCAACCGGTGCAACTCCTAACTTGAAAGGTGATGGTATTTCGGCTATTGCAAGCGGCAATATCGGAACTAAAAATAAAAAAGTAACGTTTATACAAACTGATGCAAATATTGATATTGCAAATGAACATGATGATGCAGACAAACCGCATGAATTATATACAGATCCGATGGTTTCAGGTAAAGGCGTTGAATTCTTAGCAATTAAAGATGTAAACGTTAAAGGCCTTGATAACGCAGATGGTACTAAAAACGATACTAATGTTTGTACAATTGTATCAAGAGAAGGAACAATCAATGCTGAATTTTCAGGTGATACATACATCAGAGATATTACCGCACAAGACGAAGTAAATGTTGTAAACCGCGGTAGAGAAATGTATATCGAAAATCTTGGTGGTGCACCTTCAAGATATAAAACAACTGGTGATTACTACGGTGATTATTCTGAAATCGTTCCAGAACTTGCAGATTTAAAAGTGCTTGATTTGGGTACCGTTGAAGAACCGAATTACGAACCAAACTCAACCCTTGTGGTTAAAAACGGAACATTGAATGGTGAAGGTTCTGTTAGTCATCCGAATATGAACCAAGATGTTACAGTGACAGCTGATAATGCTTATATCGGTGGATATTACTTCAATATGGGTAAACACAGAATGCCAGGTTTGTCTCAAGTAACACTTGATGATAGAACAAATCCTTTGGTAAATACAAATGAAGATGTACCGGTTTCAATCAGAGGCAGAGCAGTTAGACCGGAAGATGTAATCGCCATTGGTAGAGATGAAACTGAACGTATTTACTATTATGGCAAAGAAGATGGTGATCCGGATGATGCAAGTGGAAGCGGTCAAAGAGATGATCCAACATTTGATAAAAACAAAGAAGATGGCGATGATTTAGTTGTTCCGGAACCAACAATTGCAACTGAGCCAACTCAACCAACCGAGCCAACTCAACCAACTGAGCCAACTCAACCAACCGAGCCAACTCAACCAACCGAGCCAACTCAACCAACCGAGCCAACTCAACCAACTGAGCCAACTCAACCAACTGAGCCAACTCAACCGACTGAGCCAACTCAACCAACCAAGCCAACTCAACCAACTGAGCCAACTCAACCGACCAAGCCAACTCAACCGGCTAGAGATGACAGTGCGGCAAATGATGAATTAAGAAAAAATATCAGACAACGAGTTGTTGAAGAAAACTTCGACGCAATCGATAAACGACAATATATGAGATTTGATATAGACGGTGGTAACAACGATGTTATTTTCCAATCAACTCCGGAAGTTGAATCTATAGTAAACATCTCAAGAGGCGGGGTATCACTTGCCCACAACAAGAAACTTAAAGTCGGTGACGTTGTTCCAGTAAAACTCAAATATGGTGACGTGGAAATTGAAGCGGATGTAAAAATCGTTTCAGCAACGGACAAGCGAGCCGGAGGTCAGTTTATCAACCTCGATGAGGAAACTCAAACAAAACTTCTATATTTAAGTTTGCTTGAAGAAGGCAAGAGCGTTGTTAAATCGGAAATGTCCGAAACCGCAAGTCAACCTCATAACCCAATTAGGAACGTAACATTCCAACAAGAAGAAGTTGAATCGCTTGAATAAAATAAAAACCCTCAACATAAAGTTGAGGGTTTTGTTATAAAACGATAGTCCCCTAAATAAATCAGGGGACTTAAATTTGTTCTTTTACTGATTAAAACCGCTAATTACATTGCTGATATGTTATAATCTCTTTCTGCTGCAAAACTTGTGCAAGCAAGAACTTTCTCCAAACAATTGTTAATAAAAGCTTCAACTTTTGAAACTTCTGTTTTAATTGCGTTTAGTTTCTCATCTTTTGGTAAAAATTCTTGGTATTCGTACATTTTAAAGACCTCCTACAATATTCCTATACTTTACTAACAATATAAATATCGGAATATTGTTTTTAAAACTTTAGTAATTTGTTTTGTTTAGTTACAAAAAGTTACAACTATCAATATCAATATTCCCTAATTTTTAACTTTTTAACCAAAATATAATAAGTTGGGTATAAACAAATAAAATTTTCCATGTTACACTTAGTTTATGAAAAAAGGGGTTTTGTATTTAATTATAATATTTTTGATAAGTTTAACGGTATTGAAGGCTTGTATACGTCAAGATGTTCCGGAGTATTATTCTGAAACTTTGTCGTCTGTTTCCGGCGCTGAAAATGTATCATATCCCGCAATGAAAAATGTAACCATAAAAGATGTCGATTATTTGCAATCACAAGCTCCTATAGGTGAATTTGGCGGGGATTTAGTTTCTTCCACTATTGGTGAAGGGCCAAAAACTTTTAATCCGTTCAATTCAAAAGATAATATTTCATCGTTAATGTCAGAAGTTATGTACGATGGTTTGGTAACAACTCATGCAACTTCAGGCGATGTTGTTCCAAAATTGGCGAAATCTTATACTATTGTTGGTAATGATTATATTGTAAATTTGAGACATGGTATTAAATGGTCGGACGGTAAACTTATAACTGCTGATGATGTTGTTTTTACTTGGCAAAATATAATTTTTGACGGTTTTGGCAATACTTCCATAAGAGATTCGATGGTTATAAACGGGAAATTGCCGACAATTACCAAGATTGATGATTATACGGTTAAATTTACAACGCCCGAACCTTTTGCGCCTTTTTTGAGATTGTTGGCAACTCCTATTGCGCCTAAACATATTTTTAAACCTGCAGTGGATAAAGGTAAGGCTTATTTTGAAACTTTTTTATCTACTAATACAAAACCGGAGGAGTTTGTAACTTCGGGGGCTTTTAGGTTAAAAGAATATGTTCCTGCACAAAGAGTTATTTTTGAGCGTAATCCGGATTACTACATAATAAACACAGAAGATAAAAAATTGCCGTATTTAGATAAAATAATATATCTTATCGTAGGAGATTTGAATAATGAAGTTCTAAAATTTGAGGGTGGTGAACTTGATGTCATCGGGCTTCAAGGTGCAAATGTCGCAAGGTTTAAAGAGCGAGAAAGTTATTCCGATTATAAAATATACAACCTTGGACCGAATACCGGAACGCTTTATCTTGCAATGAATTTGAACACTAGAAAAGATGACAAAGGTAATTTTTACGTTAATCCGATTAAGCAAGCTTGGTTTGGAGACCTAAATTTTAGACAAGCTGTAGATTACGCACTTGACAGAAAGAATATTGTTTTTAATATCGCAAATGGATTAGGTGAACCTTTGTTCACGCCCGAACCTCTTAATTCAATATTTTTGAATAAAAATTTGAAGCCTTATGATAAGAACGCTGATAAAGCGCGAGAGCTTTTAGCAAAATCCGGTTTTAACTGGGATAAAAATGGCAAATTGTTCGATAAATTTGGTAATAAAGTAGAATTTGATTTATTAACTAATGCCGGCAATACTGAGCGTGAAGCTATAGGAGTTATGGTAAAGCAAGATTTGGAAGATTTAGGGATGAAGGTTAATTTCAAGCCCATAGAATTTAATTCGCTTGTCAATAAATTGGTTTCAACACCTGATTGGGATATGGTGATTATGGGATTTACGGGGTCTCCGCTTGAACCGAATGGGGGCAAAAATGTCTGGCTTTCTAACGGAACTCTTCACTTATTCAATCAAAGAATGGAAAAAGATTATAATTCTCCAAAATTTGATTTTGAAAAACGTATTGATTATTTGATGGAACAAGGTGCACTTGCAATAAATTTTGCTGATAGAAAAAAATATTATGACGAATATCAACAAATAGTTTATGAGCAAAAACCTTTTATATACATATATTCTCCGATTAGAATAAGTGCTATTCGTAAAAAATTCGGGAATATTTATCCGTCCGAGCTTGGCGGAATAACGCATAATTTGGAAGAAATTTTTATCAAAAGTGAGTAGATACAATGGAAATTCTTAAATACATATTAAAGCGAATAATTCAAACGATACCATTATTGATAGTGGTTTCTTTTATAAGCTTTTTTATAATTCGTTTAAGTCCGGTTGATCCGCTTGCAGAACTTAGGTTAAATCCTTCTGTATCCAAAGAAACTTTGCAAAAAGAAACCGAAAGATTGGGGCTCGATAAACCAATAATTGTTCAATACGGAAAATGGGCAACATCGTTTCTAAAAGGGGATTTGGGAATAACATCAAATGGAGAAAAAGTTAGTACAAAATTAAAAGAGCGTATACCAAATACTCTTTTGTTGACGTCGATTGTAATTTTTTTGACTTGGATTGTCGGTATTCCATTAGGTGTTTTGGCTGCTGTGCGGTGGAAGTCTAAGACGGACAGATTATTGACTGTGTTAACAAGTGTAGGAATGGCAATACCATCATTTTTCTTCGCGGTGTTATTATTGCTTTTTGCAGTGAAAACGGGATGGTTTCCTGTTGGGGGGTTAACCTCTTCAAGTTTTTCACAGATGAGTTTTGGTGCAAAATTTTGGGATTTACTTTCCCATTTGGTATTGCCGGTAACTGTTTTGTTTACAATTTCACTTGCGGGATTGCAAAGACAAATGAGGGCTAATTTGTTGGATGTTTTAGATAGTGATTATGTGAAATTTGCCAGAGCAAAGGGTTTGAGCGAATTTCAAGTCGTATTTAAACATGCACTTCGTAATGCCGTTAATCCTATGATTACGCTTTTAGGGTTTGAGTTTGCGGGGTTGTTGAGTGGGGCAGCGTTGACAGAGTATGTTTTTCAATATCCTGGACTCGGCAGGTTAATTCTTGAGGCAGTTTTAAAATCAGATATAAATCTTGTTATGGCATCGTTAATGATGGGGGCTGTAATGCTGATTTTAGGGAATTTGTTGGCAGATATATTGCTTATCATAACTGATCCACGAGTTAGGGGGGCAAAATAGATGTTTAAGGATATTTTAAAACAATTGATGAAAGATAAATTCGCAAAATTTGCGGTTGTAATTTTGGGATTGATTTATTTTGCGCTTTTATTTGCGGATTTTATAGCACCTTACAATAAAGATTTTTCAGATAGAACGATGGCGTATGTTCCACCATCAAAAATTTTTACAATTGATGAGAACGGTAAATTATCAAGGCCGTACACATACAACTACATAAGAGAGTTTGACGGGCAAAATCTTCGTATTGTGTATCGTTTGGATAGGAGTCAAAAACATTATTTGAAGTTTTTTGCAAAAGGGCAGTCGTATAAGTTTTTGGGCTTAATTCCCGGGAATCTTCATCTAATAACAACTGATGATATAGGTAGATTATATCTTTTGGGTACGGATATAAACGGCAGAGATGTCTTTTCAAGATTGTTGTTTGGCGGTAGAATTTCGATGACAATAGGTTTTTTGGCGTTGTTTGTTCTTTTTCCTATAGGACTTTTGTACGGTGGGATTTCGGGTTATTTCGGCGGAAAAGTCGATATGTTAATGATGAGGTTTGCCGAAGCTGTTATGTCTATTCCAAGTTTTTATTTATTGATAATATTGGCCTCGGTTTTGCCCTCGGGGATGACAAGTATCCAGCGTTTTATTTTGATTGTACTTATTCTTGCGTTGATTGGTTGGGCCGGTTTTGCAAGGGTTGTTCGAGGTATGGTTTTGTCTGTGAAAAATCAAGAATTTGTTCAAGCTGCAAAAGGTATCGGTGCTTCTGATTTGCGTGTAATTATAAAACATATTTTGCCTCAAACAACGAGTTTTGTAATTGTTGCTATGACTTTGTCTGTGCCTTCTTATATCCTTTCGGAATCGGGGTTGAGCTTTTTAGGGCTAGGTATTCAGCAACCGGACGCAAGTTGGGGAAATATGTTGAAAGAGGCGCAAGAATTTACAAATATTGTGTCACGGCCTTGGCTTTTAACTCCGGGATTTTTAATTTTTGTTGCGGTGTTGTGTTTTAATCTTATAGGTGATACCATAAGAGATATTCTTGATCCAAAAAGCAAAGTTCGGTAATTTTTAAATGTAAAGAGAGGGAAAATGGATTTTAGTATAGTTGGGAATTTGTTTGATTATAATATTTTCGTTAGGGTTTTGTCATCAATTCTTTTAGGTTTTTTGATAGGTTTAGAACGCGAAATTACAAACAAGTATGCAGGGTTAAGAACAAATATTTTGGTTTGTTTAGGTTCTTGTATTTTTACTATAATTTCGATATATGGTTTTCCTGAAGTATCAGTAACCGGTGATGAATTAGGGACTCGCGACACCGCTCGTGTTGCAGCTCAAGTAGTTACCGGTATTGGTTTTGTAGGTGGTGGTGCTGTGTTGAGACACGGTGCAACTATTTTGGGACTTACGACAGCTGCTACGCTGTGGATTTCAGCGGCAATTGGTATGGCTTGTGGGGTTGGGCTTTTTTATATAGCAATTATGGGAACTCTTCTTGCGCTTGCGACATTGGTTTCGGTTAGAGTATTTGAGCGTAAAGTTTTGGTTAAAAGTACTAAAAATACAAAGCGTTTAAAGATTGCAATTACTTGCCAAAATCAATATTCTGATGAAATTTACAATTCTATTATTGAAAAATATTCACATTTGAGAGAAATTTCTAAGAAATTAAACAAAACTGATGAAACAATAACAAAAATTACGGTAATTCTTGATGTGAGTGCTCGCAAACCTATTCAAACAATGTATAAAGAAGTTCAAAAAATACAAGGTATCGAATCAGTTTCAATTCAAGAATTTAACGAAATGGTTTAATTATTAATTTTTATTAATGTTTTGTATATGTATCAGCAATATTTTTTCGTATTTTACCTTTAATTATATATAGGGAAAATCTAGGGGAAATTATGGACTTTTTTAATTCATTAGCCGAAGTAAAGAAAAATAGCAAAAACTTTGAAAAATGGGAAGCTCATCATAAAGATGAAGAGGCACAGCGCGAGGAACTTTCGAAGCGTCGTCAGCATACAGAGGAAAGAAAACAAGCTGCAAAAGCTTATGGTGAAAAGATTATCGACATTGTTGATATTATGGATAATCACTCCGAAAGTGTTGCCGAAAACATTGAAACCACGCTTAGTCCGTTGTCAGGTTTAGCTGTTTTAGGAACTTTCTTTGGTGGTAGTTTCTTAGTGGCTAAAAAAGTTATTAATCCCGCTGGTAAAAAGATTTGGGCGATTAGAGAGGCAGTTAAATCGAATGAGGCAAACAGAGAATTAGCCAACAAGATACAAGAAACTAATAAAGCTGCAAGTAAAAAAGGACGTGCACAATGGTTTAGTTCTTTGGATTTGTTATCCAAGAAAAGAATTCAAAAGATTGCAGATGCAGATCTCAAAAAACAAGCGATGGCGGTTTATAATGATGCTCAGAAGCAAATGAAGCCGCATTTCAGAAAGATGAAAGTTGCAGGTATTGGCCTTGGTATTGCTACGATTGCATCATTTATTGCAGGTGTGTTGTTGCAAACAAAATTGCAGACAGACAGTTCAAAAGTTGCGCGTTACCAAGCAAGACAAGAGCTTAAAGATGAAAAGAATTTTGTTATGTATACGCCAGAACAAATTGCTGCAGCTAAAGAGGAATTAAAACAACATCCGGAATTATTGAAAGATAAGAAAAAATCGAATTTGAAACAAGGCTGGTTTAAGTCTATATATAATGTAATAAAAGATACAAACGCGTACAAAAAAGATAAAAAAATGCGTGGTGACGAATCACAAAAGGTTACAAGACAATTGACTCAAGAAGAGTTAATTGCCGCTGAAAAAGATAAAGAAGTAATTCAAAGAACTGTACGTATAATCAACAACGAAGCAGAAAAGAATTCTGAAAACATGGAAGTTGCTGCAAACGTTATTTTTGCATCGACTCCGGTTTTAGGTGCAACAGTTGGTGCCGGAATTTCAATTATACTAAATAAATTTGGTGTTCTTGAAAAAATAGTTGACCAATCAGTTAAAAAATTCGGTTCAGAAGAAGCAAAAGAAGCTTTTGAAGAATTTAAAAAAGTTAAAAAAGATGGTGCCGGATATCATAGAAAATGGAAATCTTTTGTTGAAAAATTGTGGGACGATTCGTCAAGATTGGCAGAAGAAACAACAGATGGTATCAAAAATACAAAAGGTAAAGCGTCATTAACTAAAACTCCATTTAAAGAAATGTATGGTAAAGGTTTGGCAACAGTATTCTCTCATAAATGGGGACGTGCCGGTGCAATTTCAGTTATTGGTGGTGTAATAACCGGTTTTGCAGGTTTAATATTGAGTTTGAAATTGCAAAAATCTGCTGCAAGGGCAGGTCGTTTTACTGCAAAACGTGAACTTGAACAAAATCCTGAAAACTTTATCGGATACACTCAACAAGATTACGAAGAAGTAAAAGATGTAAAATCCAAGAAAAAAGAAACAAATAAAATTAAAGAATACGCGATGTTTATACCAAATGTATTAAAACAATATTATGCGTATGAAAAATTCAGAAAAACTGAATATAAAGAAAAACAAGCCTTGAATGAAATATTGAAAAAGCAAGAAGTAACAGATGAACAATTGAGAGATGCTAAAAATCTTCAACGTAAAATCTTTAATACGTTTGAAAAAGTAGATGACAATTCTCAAGTTTACTCAGAATCAATGGAAGCAGCTTGTGAAATCGCTCAACCGTTTGTTTGGTACGGTGGTATTGCGATGGCTGCAGCTCCAATTGTGTATGGTGCAACCCAAGCGTATAAACATCCGGGCAAATGGATGAATAAAATTGCGAATAAATTAAGTTCTGCTTCAAATATAATGCAGAAAAAATGGTTTAAAAAATATTTAGAAAACGTAGCTAAGAATATTCCAAATCGTGTACAATCACAAAAAGTTGATAACAAAGTTTTGGCAAGTTTATTCAATGGTATCAACCTCCAAAATGATCCGGCAATTGAAATTTTTGGAAGGCTTTCATCTAATGTTGCGAATATGGCAGATGAACTCAGAAAAATGGATAATAATAGTCAATACAAAATTTTTGCCGATGCAAAAGAACACTTAAACAGTTTTGCTGGAGAAAATATTCCGAAAGAATTAAAAAAACCGTTATTAGAAGTTCTGGATGAACTTGCGGTTTATGCTCGTTATGGTGGTAATACCGAATATAATATGGTAGAGTATCGTGCGGATATTCTTGATACAATTTTAAATCCGGAAAAATTGAATAAGTTACCATTAGATAGACAACTAAAATTAAATGATTTTTACAAGAGTCTTTCTTCAGATACGCAAGAATTTTTAGCAGAAATGTCAGACACTTTGGATTTTTGTAAAGGGTTACAAAATATAAACTCAGCTGATGCCGTAAAAGCTAGAGAGCAAATAATCAGAATGCTAAGCCAGGGCCTTCCGACAGATGCTCATGGCAATTGCGAAATTCCATTGAGTATGTTGAGAATGATGGAAAAATTACGTGGAGAAAAATATAATCTTGGAGCAATGCCGGTACATGGTGACAAGATAGTTGCGCCGGCTGAGGATGTCGAGTTGTTGCTCAATGACTTTGTTACCTCAGTTACAACAAGAAAAATCTCCGGATTTATTCCAAATTTTTTGAAAAATCCTCAAGACGTTATTCAGTCATTCACGACAAGAATTGAAAAAATGACAGATGAAGAATATCTTGAATTTGCTGAACAGTTCAGAATTCCTGAAGATATGACCAAAAAATTGATGCTTGAAACTTTGCCGAAAGTTAAAAAGATTTTTGAAAATATTCCAAAAGAAGAAAGTCAAAAAATATTGAACGCGTTAATTACTGAGTTTAACAATAACCCAGATGAATTCGTTAAATTAATTCAATCCGGTAAGATTAAGCAATTATTTATTACTCCAAATCTTCAAAAAGCCTTGACTGCGGCGGGTATTTCGTGGACTGTGTTCTCGTTTGTGTTGACTTATGCTGTAGAAGCTTGGATGGCAGATATGCAATTGAAAGCAGGTAGATTAGGTGTAATGAAGGCAATGGAAAGCCTAGATGACAATGCATATTATGCAAATGTTGAGCCTACTGAGACGACATTCACGTCTGCCCCGTCACCTTCGGAAGCAATTACACAAAATAAAAGTTTATTAGACAAGTTTAAGCAATAATTTAATTGCAAATCGGAATAGAGATTTCAAAAACGGTTTCAGTTTTGTCTGATTTTGTAAGCTCAAGTGTGGCGTTTTGTTCTTCAAGATTTTTCTTGCAGATAAATAAACCTAGGCCGGTCCCAGTTTGTTTTGTAGTAAAGCCTTGTGTAAAAATCTTTTTTTGTTGTTCTTTGGTAATAGGCTTGCCAGTGTTTGCAATTCTTATTACTGCGTGTGTTTCTTTACTTTTTGTTGTAATGATTATTTCGCCTTTTTCCGAGATTGCTTCAACCGCATTTTTGATAATATTTACTATACAAGCGAGAAATTTGTTGTTGTCAATTGTTACGCGTTTTGTTTGAGTTAGGTTTGTTATCAATTTGATGTTTTTGTCTGCAATGTAAACTTTTGAAAGTCCGATTGCCATTTCTAATACACTATTTAAGTCGTACGTGTCAAGGTTGATGTTGTCCAATGATTTTAAATCAATAAGGTTATTGGACATAATTTTTAATGAACGCTTTATGCAATCCAATGCGTTTTCTATTTTTTCTGAATTAATATTTTCTATTTCTAAGTTTTTGCGTATTATTTCTGTGTAAAGTTCACAGATAGATAAATGGTTTCTTATTTCATGCGCAGTGCATCTTGCTTGTTGTTGGATATCCATTGTTGCCTCTTTTCTAAAATAAAAGGGTAAAGCGGTGTTGCCGGTTTACCCACAAATGTCTTTCAGATTTTGTTATGTCAAATTTACGCGATTTTAGCTTTTTTTCTAGAACCGAAACCGTTGTTAAGAGCGTATAAAACAGCTTGAGTTCTATCGTTTACTTGTAATTTTTGGAAAATATTATTTACGTGGGTTTTAACTGTAGTTTCAGAAATAAATAATTTCCCCGCAATACCTTTGTAGTTATTACCCTGTGTAAGTAATTCCAAAACCTCTTCTTCTCTTGTGGTTAATTCGCTGAGTAAGTTTTCTTCTGCTGAATTGTTTTCTTCTCTGTAAGATGCTTGGAAGTATTCAAAGAAACGTGAAGAGAGTGCATTTGGAAGATAAACTTTGCCTTGAGAAACTTCGTCCATTGCGTGAATTAGTTGCGCAGATGCCATTGTTTTTAGGATATAGCCTTTAGCGCCCAATTTCATTGCTCGGAAGATTAAGTCTGCATCATCATAACCGGAAAGTGCGATTACTCTAGTGCCTAATTCTAGCTTTTCGATTTCTTGGATAGCTTGTAGACCGTCTTTTTCCGGCATATTGATATCCATCAATACCAAATCGGGGCGATACTTTTTAATTAGGTTTATTCCAAGGTTAGCGCTTGTTGTTGTCCCTACAACTTCAAAACTGCTTTCAAGAGTTATTAGCTCTTTAACTCCTCTTAAATGATCTTGATTATCATCGATTAATAAAACCCTTACATTTTTTCTATACTCTCTCATTTTTTATCTCCCCTATTTGTTTGTTTCTCTACACTTTAGATACTACAACTTTTAGTGGGTATTTTTCATCCATGGGTTGATTGATATTGGCATGCTTTTGGTTTGATAGTGTTATGTAAATCTAAAGATTGAGAAAATGCCTCAACCATGCTCTACACCATGCTTTGCGGAATTTTCGCCGCATGGTTGATTTTTCGAAAATATTTTTTAATGTAATCTTTTTAGTCTAGTTTGATTGTGGTATTATTTAGAAAAAAGGGGATAGTTACATGGAAATTTTAATCTTTTTAGGTGGTTTTTTATTTGGTGCTCTTGTGATAGGAGTTCCGTTTTTAATAATTAATAAGAATAATGCTTCAAAATCTCAAGATAGCGAAAAGTTTTTAGAACAAATGAAGTTGCATTTTGAAAACACTGCAAACAAGATTTTTAAAGAAAGTTCGCAAGAAATGACGGAGACAAATAAAGAAAAATTAGAGGAGTTCTTTAAACGCTTCAAAGATAGAATAGAGGATTTTGAACGTAAAAATAATGAAAATTTTGAGCAAGAAAAGAAAAATTTCCTAGTATTCGATGAAAATATAAAGAGTTTTATTGATGCTGGAAACAAAATTGCGATGCAAACAACTGCGCTTTCAAATGTTATGAAATCGGATAATCGCAAACAAGGTGTTTGGGGTGAAATTGTACTGGAAAGAGTACTTGAGGCTTCTGGGTTGAGAAAAGATGATGAATACAAAATTCAGTCAGGAACGGCTGAAGGTAGGCCCGATGCAACAGTGTTTTTGCCGCAAGACAGATGTGTTTTTGTGGATGCAAAAACTTCGTTTGCCTCTTGGGAAGCTTATGTCAATTCTGAAGATGAAAATGAAAAATCAATTCACTTAAAACAGTTTATTGATTCTACAAAGGCACACATTACTGGTCTTGCAAAGAGAGATTATTCAGCGGAAATTCAATCTCCGGATTATGTATTGATGTTTATTCCTATCGAAAGTTGCTATTCATTATTGTTTTGCGAAGATTGTGCGTTATGGGATTTGGCTTGGAAAAATAAAATTATGCCGGTTTCACCATCGACATTGCTTGCTGCACTAAAAATTATTAATGCGTTCCATGTTGTTGACAGACAAAATAAAAATACTATCGAAATCGCAAATATTTGTTCTTCGATGCTCGATAAATTTGCGGCTCTACTTTCTGATATGTTAAAGATTAGAGGTAGTTTGGATACGGCTCTTAAAAAACTGAACGGAACTGGTAATATTATCAATCAAATTAAGAGAATAGAAAAATTAGGTATAAAAATGACGAAAGATTTGCCGGAATTGCCGGAAGATATTATACAGTCAGAGGAAGTGTAAAGGCTATTGCCGAATTTTGTGAAAAGTGTTAAACTTTTTGTAAAAATTGAGTATTTGGAGAGTGTATGGCAAAATCCGCAAAAGATAAAATAATTTTGGCATTAGATGTTGATACTTTAGATGAAGCAGAAAAGCTTGTTTCTGAATTGAAAGATTATGTCGGGTGTTTTAAAATAGGTTTGCCGTTAATAGTAAATTATGGGTTTGAAGCTTTTAGAGTTATCGAAAATTTGGGTGCGAAATGTTATTTTGATTCTAAGTTCCACGATATTCCTCATTCAGTTGAAAAAGCTTGTGTAAACCTCGTTAAAAACAATATTGATTTTTTTAATGTACACATTCAAGGTGGTTCCAAAATGGTTCTGTCGGTAGTTGAAGCTGCTAAAGCTGAGGCAGAAAAACTTGGCAAAAAACCTCCTACAATACTCGGGGTGACGTTATTGTCAAGTTTTGGACAAAGGACTTTAACTACAGAATTGTGTGTAGAAAAAAATATAGAAGAATATGTATTACAACTTGCTCGCGTCGCACAAGGTTGTGGGTTAAATGGTGTTGTTGCAAGCGCTGATGAGGCTCGAATTATTCGCAAAGAATTTGGTAGTGATTTTATAATTTTGTGTCCGGCAACGCGTCCGACTTGGGCAGTTGTAAATGACCAAGTTCGCGTTGATACTCCGACTGATGCTATCCTGGCGGGAGCTGATTATATGGTTGTCGGACGACCGATAACTGATGCACAAGATAGAGTTGGGGCTGCAAAATTAATTATTGATGAAATTGAAAATGCAATGATATCAAAATGAGCCGAGTTTTTAGATTTGCTCAACGTAAGTTTTGGTTATGTTAACTTGGTATTCTTTGAGTTTTTTAAATTTGCGTTTTGTTCGGTTAAAGCCGTCAATGTTGAATTTGTTGCCGTCTGTAATTATTTTGAGTGCGTTATGTCTGTCTGTTCTGTAAATATCAGTTTTGCGCAAAGTGTCTAAAGTTCCGATTGAAGGGTGGCCGAATTTATTTTGTCCGGTTGAGATTATGGATACTTGATTGTTAATGTGATTTAAAAACTCTTGGTTAACTACGCCATTAGCACCATGGTGTCCGACTTTTAGTATTTCTATTGCTTGTGGAAGATTAGGTTTTATTTTATCAAAAGTTTCAACTGTGCCGTCTCCCATAAAAAGCATATCAAAATTTTTGTGAGTTATTAGTGTAATTGCCGAATTTTCGTTATCGGTGTTTTTTCGGTTGATATTGGCCATATATGTTTTTATTGTAAATTCATTGTTTGAATATATTGTTTGGTTATTTTGCGCAAGGATTGTTGGTATATTTTGGGTGTTTAAAGTTTTGTAGATATGCGAGGATGTTGCGGATTTATTTGAAAGAGTATTAACAAATACTTTTCTTACGTTTAGGTTTTCTAAAATATCGATAGCACCGCCGGAGTGGTCATTGTCAAAGTGTGTTATAATTAGAGTTTCAATATTTTTAATGCCTTTGTCTTTTAGATATTTTAGAAGAATTATTTTTGCTTGAGAATTCCCGCCATTGTATCCGCTTTTGCCGGTATCGATTATGAAATATTTGTTATTAGGGCTTTTTATCAGAAAGCAATCTGCGTTTTGTACATCAAAAGTTATAATTTCAAGTTTTCTGTTCGGGATAGAAATCGTTGATATTAATAAAATTGTTGTCGCAATACAAATAATTGAAATAGATTTTTTGTTGAAGTTTGATTTGATTGCAAATGTTATATATATGATGATAGCGAAGTATAATGCAACTTGGATAAGAGAAGGGTGTGTTGTGGTTATAAGTGAGTGTTTAATGTTTGCAAATGTGTTTGAAATATTAACTATAATGGTTATGTTCAAGTTTAAAAACCAATCGATGATATGGCAAACGCTTTCGCTAAAAGGAGTAAACATTGCCAAGATTGAACTTAAAAATCCGCCAAAACTGATTATACTTAAAAATGGTACTGATAAAACGTTGGCAAAAATTGAATACGTTGAAAATGTATTAAAATAAAACATTTGAATTGGGGCAACCCATATTTGCGCAACAATCGGTACGGAAATTGTTCCTATGATAAAATTGTAAAAATTATTTGTCGATTTGAATTTTTCAAAAATGATATTCCCTGTTGTTAATAACCCGAGAGTTACCAAAAATGATAATTGAAATCCTACATCGTTAATAAATGCAGGGTTGTAGATTAGCATCAATAGCGCAACAAAAGATAGTAATGAAACGCTGTGAGCATCTCTGTCAATAAGTTTTCCTATGAGAATAAATAAAAGCATTAAGGATGCGCGAATTACAGATGCTCCCAGTCCCGTCATCAACGTGTAGAGTATAATTATTCCCATTCCGCTTATTACTGTTGGTTTATATGGTAATCGACATAACTTGAAAAGGATAAAAAACCAAAAGCCAAAAATAAATGCTACATTCATCCCGGATGCTGCGAGGATGTGTAAAAGGCCGGATTGAACAAATGAATTTTTTATATCTGCCGGTGGTGCGATTGCGTCATCACCAAAAACTACACCTCCTAAAATTTCTAAATTAGGGCTTTGTATAAATTTCGCGTGGGTAGAAATTATGTTATTTCGGGTGTTATTTAAGTTTTGGATAAATTGCCATTTGGGCGTTAGTGTGGAATTGATTTTTTCAGCGTTTGAAGTTGTGTAAAAGGTGGTGTAAGTTCTGAAATTGCGTAGATATTTAGCATAATCAAATTGTGAAGGGTTTGTTGCTTTAAACGGAGCTCGAAGCTTGCCTTCAAATTTGTAGATATTACCTATTTTGTAGTTGGAAAAATCTCCGTTTGGGTCGGTTGCGGTTACGAGTATTTTTCCGGAGATATGAGAATTCCCAATCTTTGAGGTTTTTATGAAAAATTTTGTTTTAGTTTTGTCGTTACTGTTGGGGATTGAAATTATTTGTCCTTCAATTGTTGTATCAAGTGGGGTTAGAGGTAATATGTTGTCAATCGGTTTTATTTGAATAAAAGCGTTGAAAAATCCGAGATAAAATACAGCTAAAAATAAAATTATCTTCTTGGTTTGTATATAATTTTTAAAATATAAAAATCCGGTAATACAAGTCAATACAAATGCGCTTGTGGTTCCGCAATCGTTAAAATATGATAAAATGCCAATCATGTAACACAGTGTTGTTACTAGCATCAAAATGTTTTTGTTTTGTGAAACGTTATTTATTTTATCTCTAATCATATTTTTATAGATGTCTGCTTGTTGGATTTAATAGTATTCCGGCAAGCTTATTTGCACCATCAAATTTTCTTTTGCTCAGTATATCCGCTGCAAGTTCTCGGTTGTAGTCAACAAATCTGTGTTCAATGGTAAAGTTGTTGTGCTCGATATCTGCAACTGCGTAACAAGCCATCGCGTTGTCTGTAAATGGTCTGCCTACACTTCCGACGTTAACAACCGTTTGTTTCTTATTTGTTTGGTATCCGCAAGGAATGTGAGTGTGCCCGCAAAAAATTAAATCAGAATCTATTCCGTCAAGCATTTCTTCTATTTCGGTAATTGGTTTATCCGGGAGAATGTCTTCGTTGTTGCGTCTTGGTGAGCCGTGGACTAATAGTATTTTAATTCCATCAATTGTTAATGTTTTTTGAGGTGGTAAATTTTTTAAATAATCCTTTTGAGTTTGATTGAGCTTGTTCACATCATCAACCAAAGCGTTTCTCATAATTGGGAATGCGGATTTTACATTTTGTTCGATTTCAGATGTAAAGTCCGAAATAAGTTTGTCGGTATTTCCTTGTATAATCATCCAATTTTGATTTGCTACAAAATCAATAGTTTTCTCCGGCTCAGGGCCCGCAAGAGCCAAATCACCAAGGCATAAAATTTGTTCACAATTTTGTTTTTGTATATCATTTAATACTGCTTCAAGTGCTTGCATATTCCCGTGGATGTCTGATATTATTGCGATTTTCATATTAATCTCCCGAATTTGTTATTTGTGATAAAATAATTATATGATAAAAAGACGTAATTCAAAAGAAATTAGCATAGGAAATGTAAAAATCGGAAATGGTAATCCTATTAGCGTTCAATCAATGTGTAATACGGATACCCGAGATGTTGAATCGACTCTTTCACAAATTCATCAAATGGCAGATGAAGGTTGTGAAATTGTACGGCTTGCGGTTTTGAATAAAGATGCAGCTGCCGCAATTAAAGATATAGTGAAAAAATCACCATTACCATTGGTTGCGGATATTCATTTTGATTATCGTTTGGCAATGCAATGTATAGAAAACGGTATAAACGCATTACGTTTAAATCCTGGAAATATCGGTAAAAGAGAGTTTGTCGAAAAGGTTGTTAATCTTGCAAAAATTAATGCTGTTCCGATTCGTATAGGTGTAAATGCCGGCTCATTGGAAAAAGAATTGCAAGAAAAAAGTATTCCACTTTCTGAAAAAATGGTTGAAAGTGCCTTAAAGCACATTAAAATTCTTGAAGATTTAGATTTTGATTTGATAAAAGTATCACTTAAGTCGTCTGATGTTTTAACTACAATTGAGGCTTATCGTTCTATTGCGGATAAAATCCCTTATGCATTACATCTTGGAGTTACCGAGGCCGGCACTATGCGTGGTGGCTTGATAAAATCTTCGGTGGGTTTGGGCACATTGTTAGCGGAAGGTATAGGTGATACCATTAGAGTTTCGTTGACAGAAAATCCGGTGGAAGAAGTGAGTGCCGGTTTTGATATTTTAAAAAGTTTGAATTTGCGTCAATCTGGTGTGAATTTTGTATCTTGTCCTACTTGCGGAAGAACACAGATAGATTTGATATCTTTGGCAAAGCAAGTGGAAGAACGTTTTAAACATATTAAAGAACCTATTACTATTGCAACAATGGGTTGCGCTGTAAATGGCCCCGGAGAAGCTCGTCACGCTGATTTTGGAATTGCCGGCGGTATAGGTGAAGGTTATATTTTTAAAAAAGGTGAAATCATTGCTCGTGTTCCAGAAAGCGAGCTGTTACAAAAATTGGAAGAAATTATAATAAAATCCTTCAAATAGTATATGGATATCTTATTGTAAAGATTTTATAATGTATTTGTAACTAAGCAAAAAGTATAGTAAAATATTCCAAAAGAGGTGGATATGAAAAAAAGTGTATTTTTATTATTAATCATCGCGATGGGTGTAATGTTACCGGCAAACGCTGAATTGACAGTTTCAGATATTGCATCTCATGAGTATTTGATTAATCACGGACATTCTGAACCGGGAGCAGAAGCGGTTGCAAGAGCAAGAGCACAAGCAAATGCGGTTCCGTATGAGGCTATTAAAGAAGAAACAGTTTGGGATACAAACGGATTCTTGAATTTTTGGAAACGAGTTTATACGTATATTGATCCTGCAGCAGACCAAGATACATTTATGAACCACGATATTAGAGTAACTCCGGGTGTTCACGATTTGTAGAAAATTCTTGATATCCACCCTGATTTTTTATATGTTTTTGAATTGTACTCCGGCTTTTTCGGCGCATGTTGGAAAGTTGGAGTACAATGACGTTTTGTTCGATTATTCAAAATTGAATTCGGAAGAAATATTGTATCTTGCTGATGAAGCATTTTATCAATACAATTTGACAGAAGACGAAATTTTGCGTGAAAAAATGGCGCAAGATGTCATGAGCAAATATTATATTTTGACAAGAATTGATCCACATAATATTTATCCGTTTGTGCAGCTGGCAAGAATGTATTTGGATGTAGATAAAAGAAGGTATGCGAAAGAGTTTTTGTCAACGGCGTTGAACATTGAAGCTGACAATCCTTATATAAATTATTATTATGGGGAGTTTTATTTTAAATATAGAGATTACCGTAAAGCAATAAAACACTATTTGGTTGCGTACAAAAATGGGTATGAAAATTCTTTTGATTTAAATTTAAAAATGGCTATTTTGTACGAAAAATTTGGCGATATATTAAAGTCTATAGAATTTTATGAAAAAGCATCTTTACTAAATCCTCAAATGCCGGAATTAAACACAAAGTTACAATCATTGAGGGAGTTAAATTATATAAATTCAGAGTATTATGGTAATAGTATAAGAGAGTAAATTATGCGGATTTTGACTTTTTTAATACTATTTATATCAATCTTTTTTGCACAAGTTACTTTTGCGCAAGATGTACTTGTGGATTTTGAGGGGCATTTAGATGAAGTCGAAAATGCGCTACTCCCGTTACAAGCTGAATTGCCGGAATGTTATAAGCCGTATATTTTGTCAAAAACAGAAGTTTTAATGAACGAAAGTAAAAAACGTATTAATGCGCTCAATCCTAGTATTTATTCAAACAAAGGCGGTGCTTATTTTCCGGGAGGTAGAGGCGTAAATCAACTTGTGATTTATACTCCGTCTTTTGGAGAAAAAACCGGAACGAATGAGTTCGGAACGGAAGCTATTGTTGTCGGGAATGTCGTTTCTGAAATTTCGGGGGCAAATTCACTTATTCCTAAGGACGGTATAGTTATAAGCGGTCACGGAACAGCTAAAACTTGGATGAATTCCGCTCTGAAAGTTGGCACAAGAGTTTATGTTGATGATGTAAATCAATTTTTGTACGCATATACAACCTCTGAAAGTTATTTGTATGGTACGGAAAAAAAGATTGCTGAGACCGAGGCAATGATTGAGTATTACAAACGGCAAAATGAAGATTACAAATCAAAAGTTCCTGATTCATATATTGATGATGCAAAAGACTACCTTAAAAAAGCTAAAAGAAATCCGGATAATATTCAAAAGTATGCTTCTTTAGCAATCGAAGCTGCAAGTGATGCGATAAAAAGTGTTCTACCGTACAAAGCCGGTGAGCTTAAAGGGGTTTGGATTAGGCCTACAGAAAAAACGCGTGAAGATATTGTTAATACCATTGAATATTTACGACGTGCGGGGATTGATGATATATTCCTTGAAACTTATTATCATGGGAAAACAATTTATCCTAGTAAAGTAATGCAAAATTATGGTTTATTAGCGCAGAACGAAATTTTTGAAGGTACTGATATTTTAAAAATATGGATTGAAGAAGCACATAAACGTAATATGAAAATTCATATATGGTTTGAAAGTTTTTATGTTGGTAATCAAAACCCGAAAGATAATCCTCTTAGTATTCTTAGTAAATTCCCAACTTGGGGGAATATAATAAAAAGGGATGTGTCAAGTGGCATTGTTGCAACGAAATCACCAACTGAACACAATGGTTACTTCCTTGATCCCGCAAATCGTGAAGTTCAAGATTTTCTTTTTAAATTAATTAAAGAGATGACAACTGATTACAAGCCGGACGGTGTAAATTTAGATTATATCCGTTATCCTCAAATGCTTTCAAAATCTGAAAGCGGAAGTTGGGGTTATACAAAAGTTTCTCGAGATGAATTTAAGGCTCTTTATGGGGAAGACCCAGTGCAATTAACTCGTACAAATTCATTATGGCAAAATTGGGAAATTTATAGAAGAAGTCGCATAACGAAGTTTGTTCGTAGAGTTGGTGAGTATGGCAAACAGAATAATATATATGTTTCGGCAGTAATTTTCCCGGATAAAAAACAAGCATTAGAACAAAAGTTACAAGATTGGCAAACTTGGTCAAAAAACAACTATATCGCAGGCCTTACGCCAATGTTTTTGACTTGTGACTCTAAAACCGCAAGTTTGATGATGCAAGATGTTATAAAAAATATTTCGTCAGAAACCGATTTGTTAGCCGGATTGTATGTGACATTTATGAATGGTGCAGAAGAAGATTTAATCAGACAAATTCATGAGGCCCGTAAGCTTGATGCAAAAGGTGTTGTAATTTTTGATTATGCCCATTTAGGACAAAAATATGCATCAGCGCTTTCTACAAGTGTATTTGCAAGAACAAAAGAAGTTGAAAAACTTATAGAAAAGAAAAATACCGACTCCAAAAAGAAAAAACGTCGTTGGTTTAAAAAAGATTAAATGCCCTCTTGAAAAGTTGGAAGTTTAGGTGTAAAATAACTATATATTTAGTGTTTGTTGAATGAATAGGAGATTCTTATGCCAACATTTATTGAAGATATTGAAGCTCGTCAAATTCTTGATTCAAGAGGTAACCCAACTATTGAAGTGGATGTTCGATTAGCAGGTGGAATAATGGGAAGGGCTGCGGTGCCATCCGGCGCTTCTACTGGTATTTATGAGGCTTTGGAGCTTAGAGATGGTGATAAAAAATGTTATCTTGGCAAAAGTGTTTATAAAGCGGTTGATAATGTAAATAACATTATTGCGCCCGAATTGATTGGTGAGGATGCTTCAAATCAAGAACGTATTGATAATTTAATGATTACTCTTGACGGGACAGAAAACAAGGCAAAACTTGGCGCTAATGCGATTTTGGGTGTATCTTTAGCAATTGCAAAGGCTTCATCTGTGGCGTATGGTATACCTTTGTATAGATATTTGGGTGGCATAAATGCTTGTACTCTGCCGGTTCCGATGATGAATATTATAAACGGTGGTGTTCACGCAGATAATAGTATCGACTTTCAAGAGTTTATGATTGCGCCTGTTGGTGCCGGAAATTTTCAAGAAGCTATACAAATGGGTGCAGAAGTTTTCCATACCCTTAAAAAAGTGTTGAACAAAAAAGGTCACGTTACCGCAGTTGGTGACGAAGGTGGTTTTGCGCCTAATTTACGCTCTAATGAGGAGGGCATAGAGGTTATACTTGAGGCAATCGAAAAAGCCGGTCATTCATCGGAAGATATAAAAATATGTCTTGATGTCGCAGCTTCCGAATTTTATGAAAACGGAAAGTATACTCTTGATGGTGAAAAGAAAATTTTAGACAATGCAGAAATGATAGAATTTTTAGCAAAATGGGTTGAAAAATATCCTATCATTTCGATTGAAGATGGTCTTGCAGAACAAGACTGGGAAGGTTGGGAGTTTTTAACAAAACGTTTAGGTAACAGATGTCAATTAGTTGGTGACGATTTATTTGTTACTAATACAAGACGTCTTGCTGAAGGTATAAGACGTTGTGTCGGGAATTCAATATTGATAAAAGTTAACCAAATCGGTACGTTATCCGAAACTCTGGATGCCATCGCAATGGCTCACGCGGCAGGATATACAGCAGTAACCTCTCATCGTTCGGGTGAAACGGAGGACACTTTTATTGCAGATTTAGCGGTTGCGACAAATTGCGGGCAAATCAAAACCGGTTCCGCATCTCGTTCTGATAGAATTGCTAAATATAATCAATTGATAAGAATTGAGCAAGAACTCGGCACTGCCGCAAAATATCTTGGGCTTCAAGCTTTTAGTGCAGAGAAACAGAATTGTTGTCAATCGTTTAGATAATATTAAAAAGGCGCGGGTTTCAAAACCCGCGCCTTAAATTTTTACTCTTCGAATGTGTCGTAAAATTCTTGTGGAAGTTGCCGTACCGGATTATAAAGTGCCGCAATTTCTGTAACGTGTTGGTTTGCGTCCGACTTTCAATTCAGAGATATTCTATGATGAAAATTCAAAATTACATTTTAAATGGAATCCTGAAGCAAGAGCGTTTGAAGCAATGGATAAAAATATTGCGCATGTCGGTCGTGACGGAAAGTTTTACGATAAAGATTATAAGGAAATCAAACAATAAAAAGGAGGGTTTAACCCTCCTTTTTATTGTTTAAAAACTTCAGCTATTGATTTTGTATAATTAGGTTTTAGAATTCCTTTTTCAGTGATAATACCGGTAATCAATTCGTGTGGAGTTACATCAAACCCCGGATTTATGATATTTACATCTTTAGCGCAAATCCAATCTCCGTTGATATGTGTAACTTCTTCGTGCGAGCGTTCTTCAATAATTATTTCGTCACCGGTTTTTATACTTGTATCTATTGTGGAAAGTGGTGCTGCAATATAAAACGGTATATTATGATATTTTGCGGCGATAGCAACGGTATAAGTCCCTATTTTGTTTGCTGTATCACCATTTGCGGCAATTCTGTCTGCGCCGACAACAACCATGTCAATCATTCCTTTTTTCATAAAATATGAGCACATTCCATCACTAATTAATGTTGTAGGTATCCCGTCCATAGTCAATTCTAGTGTGGTTATTCTGGCTCCTTGCTGCCTTGGACGAGTTTCGTCTGCAAAAACTTGGATTGTAGGGTCATTTGCAAATGCAGAACGAACTACTCCTAATGCGGTTCCGTATCCCACTGTTGCAAGCGCTCCGGCATTACAGTGCGTTAATATCGTTGCACCTTTAGGAACAACTTGTGCGCCGTAATCCCCGATTTGTTTGTTTATTTTTATATCTTCATTTTCGAGTTTTATGCCATTTTGCTTTAGTTGCTCAACAATACCTAAAATATTAGATGTCGAATTGTGGATAATTTCTTTTTGTTTTTCAACTGCCCATTTTAAATTTACCGCGGTTGGGCGTGATGTAATCAAGTAATCGGATTTTTCAAGGAGTTTTTGTACAAATTCGTCTCGGGTTAAATTTTCTTTTAATAATTCTTGTGCATATAATATAACCCCATGTGCTCCGGCAACACCGATAGCCGGTGCGCCTCGGACAATCATCGTTTTTATTGCGTCAAACATTTCTTGTCCGCTTGTGATATTTACAAATTTGAATTCTTTTGGCAAAACCGTTTGATCTACCATTTTAGAATATGTATCTACCCATTCAATTGTTTTTATTTTTGATTGAAATTCTGTCATTGATATTCCCTTTCAGTTATTTGTTGTTTTTAAAAAAATCTATTCCATAATATGTTAAAAATCCGACAAAAGCATTGATTGTTGCGCTTAATATTGCCATAAATAATACCAATAAAGTAATTATGCCAAAGCTTCCTACATTTAAAAATAAAGAAACGCCATACAATGAATATAGGTTAAATGTTCTTCCCAAAATATATACAGTCGGTAAATATATTGCGCAAAAGGTTAAAAAAGACATAAAACCTATAATAGCACCCGTCAATATGCTTTGTTTATTCGATTTAATATCTATC
The DNA here is from genome assembly GCA_045538535.1 of Candidatus Gastranaerophilaceae bacterium. Taxonomy (GTDB): domain Bacteria; phylum Cyanobacteriota; class Vampirovibrionia; order Gastranaerophilales; family Gastranaerophilaceae; genus RUG14219. The sequence goes on from JAZSRN010000062.1 coordinate 35,945, forward strand.
AATTCAAGTTTTTGCATAAGGATAATAATGGGGACTGAAATAAAACACATTGTTATTAAAAATGCTATTTGTCCAAGGTATGGAATAAGTGTTAATATGCCTAAAATCGCCCCGCTAATTGCAGATAAGATAATAAGAGGTTTTATGGTTGTTATATTCATAATTTCTCCTTTTGCAAAAATTCTATCACAATTGTCTGGAATGACAAATGGCAATCGCAATTGAATCAATTGTGTCATCGAGTTTTGGTAGTTCCTCTGTGTTCAACGCTATTTTTACCATTTGTTCTACTTCTTTTTTATCTGCTCGGCCGTAGCCGGTCAAAACTTGTTTTACTTCCATTGGTGTGTATTCGTAAATGGGGAGTTGCGCTTGTTCCAGAACGGTTAAAATTACACCTCTTGCGTGTGCAACCGGCATAACCGTTGTTTGATTTCTAAAGAAAAAAAGTTTTTCGATAGACGCAACATCCGGTTTGTACATATCAACTATTTTGGTCATATCATTGTGAATTTCAAGTAAACGCGCACTTTCTCGTTTTCCTTTTTGGGTTTGAATAGAGCCAGAAGCAATTAATGTACAATTTGCACCGTCAAAATCTACGATGCTGTAACCAACTATTGCCATTCCCGGGTCGATACCTAATATTTTCATATACTGATTATAGCATAAATTATGAATAACAAATGTAAATTAGATTTATAAATGTGTATAATATTAAAATGTTCTCTTTACAATCTGGTTTCAACAAATATAATGCTTTTATGGCTAAGATTATAAATGTTATAAAAGGAACTAAAGATATTTTGCCTCAAGATGTTGATTTGTGGCAAATTATGGAAGAAAATGCACTTGAGATTTTTTCAAGGTATGGTTATAAAGAAATTAGAACACCAATTTTTGAAGCAACAGAACTTTTTGCGCGTGGTGTAGGCGATACAACTGATATCGTTAATAAAGAAATGTATACGTTTGAAAAAAGTGAGCGTTCATTAACTTTGCGGCCTGAAAATACGGCAGGTGTTGTGCGTTCGTTTATTGAAAACGGTATGTCAAGATTGTCCGCACCGGTTAAACTTTGGTATAAAGGGCCTATGTTTAGGTACGAAAGACCACAAGCAGGTAGACAAAGGCAATTCCACCAAGTTGGTTGCGAAATGTTTGGTATAAAACAGCCGACTGCTGATGCTGAAGTTATTTTAACAGCTGTGAATTATCTGAAATCTTTGGGGTTGGATGATTTGGATGTTGAAATCAATTCGTTAGGTTGCCCGAAATGTCGTGAAGAGTATAAAACAAAAATTAAAGAAATTTTAAAACCTGAATTTGATAAATTGTGTGAAGATTGTCAAAATAGGTACGAAAAAAACCCGCTAAGACTTTTAGATTGTAAAGTTGAGTCTTGTAAGGAAATTTTTGAAAAACCGGAAATAAAATCAGTAATTCAATCTGATTTTATTTGTGACGAGTGTGCTGAACATTATTCTGAATTAAAATCGTATCTTGATAAGATGGATGTTAAATATAGCGAAAACAAATTGCTCGTTAGAGGTTTGGATTATTACAACCGAACAGTTTTTGAAATTAAATCTAATAATTTGGGTTCCCAAAATGCAGTATGTGGAGGCGGCAGATACGATAGTTTGGTTCGTAATCTTGGCGGCGATGATGTTCCGGCTGTGGGTTGGGCCATGGGTATGGAAAGGCTATTTTCTTTGATTGAAAGACAAGAGTCTGAAAAACTTGATGCTTATATTGTTTCGAACTCCTCAATAGATGCGTTTGCATTGGCTGAAGAGTTGAGAAATCAAGGATTTTATGTGGAATTTGATTTGGCAAATAAAAAGTTTGCAAAACAAATTGAAAAAGCCGGTAAAACTGCAAATTATGCGATAATCCTTGGCGAAGATGAAATATCTGCAAACAAGGTTACAGTCAAAAATTTGATGACTTCAGAGCAAATAACATTGAAAAATGATGAATTGGTTGAATATTTAAAAGGAAATTAAAATGAGTTATACTGTAGATGAAATAATTTTTCAAATAGCAAAAGGTTTTAATCGTGTATTCTTTGACGTAAAAGGTTTTTACGTTTTTGGTGTTTGCGTTGATGGTAAAATTCATGAGGATGAAGATATTGAGGTTGTTGCACTTTTTGATGTGGAAGATAAGTCAAAAAGAGAACAAATTTGGCCAATTATCGGCAAGATTGAAACCCAGACAGGTGTAAGTATAGATTTGTATCCTTATACTCAAGAAGAACTTGAAAACGATGAAGATATCTATGATGAAGTTAAAGATTTCGGAGTTTTCTACGATTCAAAAGGCCTAAAACAATAAGTCTTGACAAACTGCTACAAATATAGTAATATATTTTTATACTTAGTTAGAAGGGGAATATAAATGACACAAATTACAATTCGTTCAGACAGACAAGATGATTACAAATTCTTTTACAAAGGTGAAGAAGTAGTTCTTGGTGCCGGTAAAATTATTAGTATCGCAACCGGTTTAGAAGATATTGTATTGCCTACTTGTGCAATGAAAATAATGAAAAATCTTATTGTTATTAAAGACGATGTAAAGTAGTTAAGTTATGTAACAATTATATAATAAATATATAAAAACTAGGTCAATTTTTTATTGATTTAGTTTTTTATATAAGAGAGAGGATTATTATGAAAGAAGTTGAAACAAACAATTTAACTATAAATATTCCAGAAGTTCAAGATACAGAGCCTGTATATGAAGTTTCACGTCATACGAATCCTATTCAAAAAAAGTTGTTGGAATATCATAAAGAAAAAGAAAAGTTTTCGGTTTTAGATTTATTTAGGAAATAAGAAAATAAAGGAAAAGGTATAAAAAGGCGCGATTTGATTTATCAAATCGCGCCAAAAATAAGATATAATTTATTATTTTGTTAAAGCTTTTGATTTGTCTGCCAATTCGCTATCCACCCTTAAGAAAACCGGATGAATTTCTTCTTTTGATATTAATTTACCAAGTTGAATATTGTCACAAGTTAAATTATCCAATTTGGTTGTTAAATCGAAAGATAGTTGTTTAGCCATATCTTTTGCGATATTTGGACAATAAGGATAAATCAATGCAGATACAATGCACATAATTTCTAGTACGGTGGTCAAAACTTGTCCGCATTCGGTCATTTTTTCTTCTTTTGCTAGTGTCCAAGGTGCGTTGTCTGTAACATATTTGTTTGTAATATCTACGAGATTTATAATTTCTTGTCCGGCTTCTGCGATTTCAAATTTGTCAAAATGATTTTCGACTATTTTGATTTTACCTAGGGCAATTTTGTACAAATCAGAATTGGTTTTGAATTCCGGTTTTACTTCTCCATCAAAGTATTTGACAAGCATAGATAGGGTTCTGTTTAATAGGTTACCCATTGAATTTGCAAGATGTGCGTTGACTTTTTCTTTAAAATCTTCGTCAGAATAGTTGCCATCGCGTCCTGCAGGTGCTGATGTTGCCATATAATATCTGAAAGCATCAGGAGTTGTTAATTCAAAACTTTCTAGCACAGATGTTGGTGAAATTACATTCCCGATAGATTTAGACATTTTAGATTGATCTATGGTTATCCAACCGTGTGCAAAAATGTGTTTTGGCAATGGAATTTCTAATGCCATCAATATTCCAATCCAATATATGCTATGGAATTTTAAAATATCTTTGCCGATTACGTGAACATCTACAGGCCAATATTTTTTAAACATTTCAGAAGGGTTTTCTGTGTCGTATCCTAGTGCGGTAATGTAATTTGAAAGTGCATCAATCCATACATAAATAGATTGTTCAGGGTCATCCAAAACGTCTATGCCCCATTGAACGTTAGATTTTGCTCTTGATACAGAAATATCTTGGATGTCTTCTAATTGGTTTAAAACTTCATTTGCTCTAAAGTGCGGTAAAATAAAATCGGGATTGTCTTTGATATGTTTAATAATCGCATCTTTATACTTTGAAAGTTTGAAGAAATAATTTTCTTCTTGAACAATATCCGGTTTTCTCAAGTGGTCCGGACAAAGTCCGTCTTCAGTTAGATCTTTTGGGTTTAAGAAACATTCACACCCCGGACAATACCAACCTTCATAAGAATGTTTGTAAATGTCACCTTTTTCAACTAACTTTTTGAAGATTTTTTGAACAATTGCTTCGTGATCTTTGTCAGTTGTTCTTATAAACCTTGTGTAATCAACATCCAAAGCTTTCCATGCGTCTTTAAATTTTTGCGCATTTGTGTCACAAAGTTCTTTAGGTGTAGTGTTTTGTGCAGCAGCAGTTTTTTGAATTTTGATACCGTGTTCGTCAGTTCCGGTTAAAAAGAAAACATCATCGCAACGTTGAGTATAATGTCTTGCAATAATGTCTGTTAATATTTTTTCATAAGCGTGACCAACATGTGGTGCGCCATTTACATAATCAATAGCAGTTGTTAAATAATACTTTTCCATCTATTTTCCCTCTATTTCTTTATATGTAAATTGTACCACGAAAATTTTGTTTTCTTTTGGTATGGGGTTGAATTTTGTTAAAAAATTTGATATATTGGGAACATGAAAAATATGTGTTTGAATAGTATGAACATAGATTTCATTGAAAAAGTTTGGGGTTCAAAATTGCCCGAAACCCTTGCTATGACTGCGTTTGCGCCTACGGGGGG
>JAZSRN010000039.1:0-6884 GCA_045538535.1 Candidatus Gastranaerophilaceae bacterium
TAGCCAGTTCGGGTACAAAGGCAGCCTTTACTCTAGCAGAAGTCCTAATCACCCTAGCAATCGTTGGTGTAGTGGCGGCGATTACGATGCCGGCATTGATTGCGAATATTCAAGATAGGGTTAGAACTGCCCGTATCCAGAATATTAAACAAAAGTTCAGTAAAGCAACGGATAAGATGAAATCTTTGTCAACCTTAGGCGGTTATGCAACAACAATGGATTTTGTAAACGAATTACAAAAACACTTAAAGATTGCAAAAGTCTGCGATAACCAACATCTAACCGAATGTTGGCCAACTGAGAAAGTAATCCTTGATGACGAAGGCAAAGAGTGGGAAATATCTAAAACCAAAACCGGCAAACAACTCAAAATGACAAATGACGACACCCACGAATACGGTGATACTGTAGGTATTGTAACTGCGGACGGCACCGCAATGATATTAACCTACAACGCAAAATGTGATATTGATGAAACTCCAGTGACTTGGTCAAACAATCAATCAAGCACATCCGGTTGCGTAGCTGCAGTATTCGACTGGAACGGAAGTAAAATGCCAAACCAGTTACGTAATGATGTAGTCCTATTTAACGCTGGAGGTCTTGGTCAATCTTGTGCCGTTGAAATAGGGGGAGCATGTTTTGGTACAAGTTTTATCCCAACACCTTTGTCTAAATCAGAATGTAATGCAATAAAGAATAGTTATGGAATAAAATATTGTTCGTCAGATCTCGATTTTTGGGCAGGTGCTGTAAAACAATGTGGTGGTAAAGATAAAATGCCAACTTCTGCGCAATTGGCAAAATTGGCATCGCAAATATACAAAGGTAATCCAACCATAGGAGCAAGTGAGCATGTATATAATCTAACTTATAACGGTCAAGCCTCTTCTCTTGCTTTGCCCGAACCAACTATTTATTTGTGGGCTGGTGAGGAGAGAACGAGTGACCATGCGTATGGTAGGAACTTTTTAACCTCGAGTACAATTTGGGTTACAGAAGGTACCCGTTACGGTAATGGTAGTACTAGTAGCCGTAGAGCAATGTGTTTGGTTGATTAGTTAACTTATGTAACATTTTTTAGAATATTTGAAATCTCCTTTAGCTTACGTTTTTAATATACTTATAAAGCTAGAAGGAGAGAGTTATGGCACCGAATTTACCACCAAGTATTACTGTTAATAAAAATTTGGCATCTACTTTGCGAAATTACATTAGAGCTCAAGGGGGCAAAAATGTATCCGAAGCAGATATGGCTAAAATTCTTGCCAGAGTTGCGCAAGCAGATGCAAAAAGAGATTCAGGCGAAGTTCAAGGCGGTTCAATTTTTGACGGTGGTTCAAAGTATTTTGGTGGTGACGGAACTAATTTTAGGGTTAAACAAGGTCAACAAATTCAACTTTCGCAAGCTGAATGGAACATGATATTTGAGGGTTATCTTGAAACAAAACCTATGACGCCTACTGAAGAGGTTGTAACTCCGCAAGTTGATGATTCAACACCTATTGTGACAAATTCAGAGCCGGTAATTTTAGAAGAGCCTACAGTTGATCAAGAAGTTCAAGATATAACCAGTGTGCTTATACAAGGTTCTGATACCCTTGAGCAAGATGGTTTGATTAATACTGTTGAATATGCTCACACTGATAATTTTGGTAATCAAATAAAAAATAAAACGCAAATGAAAGAAGCATTTGCCGAAAGTTCATCGGAATTTTTGGCGCTTGATACTGATGGAGATGGTTATTTACAGCCAGACGAAATTCAGGATATGGTTGCACTTGCTAAAGAGGAATATGGTGAGATAACTGATGAAACCGTAACTGCAGCTACTTTACAAAAACGTAAAGATTTGGCTGATGAATTGTTGGGAATAATTGCTAAACAAAGAAAAGGTGAACTTCTTACCGAAGCTGAACAGTATAAATTGACAACTTATCAAGCTATTTCTAAACAGCGCGAGGAAGTTGCTTTGGAAAAGGTTATTCGAAATACTTTCCATATCAAAGACAATGAAGAAATTCCGTCAAACATCACCGCGAAATATGTTGAAATTGGTGGACAAAAACAAATTGTTTTCCAGCGTGATGGGCAAACTATGGATAAAGCGCAATTACAAAAATTCGCAAAAGAGTGGAAAGCCGGTCAAATCGCCCGCGATTTTTCGGCAGATTATGCTTCCGATATGAGTGCAGAGATTAAAGATTCAAAAGCGCTTGCAAAATCACAAATGGCTGAGATTAATATGTATGGTGACGGTAAAGGCAAAATTACATTTGAAGAGTTTTTGAAATATCAAGCGGATAAAGCGGGTAATCCGGAATTGGTAAATGATGAAAATTTTAAAAATGAAGTAAAAATGACATTTGATGCATTTGACAAAAGTGGTAACGGCAAAATAAGTAAAAAAGAGATGCGCCAATTCACTTTTGATGCCAATAATGATGGGCAATACAGTATACAAGATGTTGCATTAAATTCAATAAGAAATACTCCTGAAATGTCTGAAGAAATGAAAGCTAAAATGACAGAAGCCGTTAATCAAGGTTATTTGCAAAATATAAGTGCTGACAATACGCCGATTTACGTAAAAGACGGAAAAATGTATAAAATGAACAAGGATGGTTCCGTAGGTGATGAGATTAAGAATTCCGCAGATACTACGGTTACAGCTCCAATTTTAAAACCTCAAATAGAAACTCCCGTTGATACCCAAACAATAAAAATCGGGCAGTTTGAATTTAGTGAAGACGGTTATAAAATGGATGCTTCAAAACCTATAGAAGGTGAAAATGAACTTGTAAACTCCTTTGTTGCAAAATCAAAAAAATATTATAATAAATCAAATACTTTATATACAGTTAGAGGACACCAAAGCAGAACCGTTAGTGATGCACAACAGAGTGCAGAAATATCTATGCGGCAATTAGCAAGAACGAAAGATACATACAATCAATTAAAATCGCAAGAGCCAAACACCTTGAATAAAGGACAAAGAATGTTTATTGCTGATTTTGAGAAAAAGATGCAACAAATGGGATTGAAACTTGATGATACCGGGAATTTCGTCAATGCAGATGATACTTGGGTTCGCACATAAGTAAAAATCAAAGCGGAAAACAGCGCAGTCAATTTTATTGACTGCGCTGTTTTGTTAAGGCTAAAAATTCTACATCATTCCCATTCCGCCCATGCCGGCTGGCATTTGAGGAGCTGCAGGTTTTTCTTCCGGAATATCAACGACTGCGGCTTCAGTTGTCAACAACATTGAACCTACTGATGCTGCATTGACAAGAGCTGAACGAGTTACTTTTGCAGGGTCAACAATACCCGCTTTAATCATATCAACGTACTTGTCATCTAATGCATCATAACCATAAGCGCCTTCGTGTGAAAGAACTGTGTCAATTACTACATCAGATTTTGCACCGGCGTTGCGTGCGATTGCGCGTAAAGGTACATCAAGTGCAGCAGTCAAGATTTTAAATCCGATTTTTTCATCATCAGATGTAAATGTTAGCGTTGCAAGTTGTTTTGTAAGCTCTTGTTGTACTCTAACCAATGCAACACCGCCTCCAGGAACAATACCTTCTTCGTTTGCGGCTCTTGTTGCGTTAAGTGCGTCTTCAATTCTCAATTTTCTTTCTTTAAGTTCAACTTCGCTTGCTGCACCAACTTCGATTACTGCAACACCGCCGGCAAGTTTTGCCATACGTTCTTGAAGTTTTTCTTTATCATATTCGCTGTCAGAAGCTTCGATTTGTTTTTTAATTAGTCGAACTCTGTCTGCAACAGCTTCTTTTGTTTCGTTGCCGACAACAATTGTTGTTTCGTCTTTTGTGACTGCAACGCGTTTAGCTCTACCCATCATTTGAGTAGTGATATTTTCAAGTTTAATGCCAAGTTCTTCAGTAAACATTTGGCCGCCGGTTAGGATAGCGATATCTTCAAGCATTGCTTTTCTTCTGTCGCCGAAGCCAGGAGCTTTTACGGCAACGGCTCTTAAAACTTTTCTCATTGTGTTGACAACCAAAGTTGCAAGGGCTTCACCTTCAACATCTTCAGCAATCAATAACAATGCTCTGCCGTCGCGTGCAACTTGTTCAAGTACAGGGACCAAATCAGAAATTAAATTGATTTTTTTGTTGACACAAAGAACGTAAGCATCTTCCAATACAGCTTCCATTCTTTCGGCGTCAGTTACAAAGTATGGTGACAAATAACCTTTGTCAAATTGCATACCTTCAACGACTTTCAAATTAGTGCCGAAAGATTTGCTTTCTTCAACGGTTATAACACCATCGTGACCAACTTTTTCCATTGCTTCAGCAATCAATTCGCCGATTTCTTTGTTGTTACCGGCAGAGATAGCTGCAACTTGAGCGATTTCTTCTTTAGTATTTACTGGTTTTGACATTGATTTAACTTTTTCTACTGAAAGTTCAACCGCTTTATCAATACCGCGTTTCATACTCATTGGATTTGCACCGGCAGTAAGGTTTTTTAAACCTTCTCTAACGATTGCTTGTGCCAAAACTGAAGCGGTAGTTGTTCCGTCACCGGCAACATCGTTGGTTTTAGATGAAACTTCTTTCAACAACTGTGCGCCGGCGTTTTCCAACCCGTCTTTAAGTTCGATTTCTTTTGCAATGGTTACACCGTCGTTAACGATTTGTGGTGCACCGTATTTTTTTTCTAATATAACGTTACGACCTTTTGGGCCAAGTGTAACCTTTACGGCATCGGCAACTGCGTCAATACCTTTTAATAAAGCTTTTCTTGCTTCTTCGTCAAAAACTATACGTTTTGCCATTTTTTATATTTCTCCTTTATGTAAACTACTCGATAATTGCCAAGGCATCTTTTACTGATAAAATTTTGTATTCAACGCCATCCATTTTGATATCTGTTCCGGAATATTTAGCGTAAAGAATCACATCGCCAACTTTTACGTCCATTGGTTCTCTTTCGCCTTTGTCATTAAGTTTTCCTTCTCCAACTGCAACGACTTCACCCTTTTGAGGTTTTTCCTTTGCGCTATCCGGAATAAAAATTCCGCCTGAAGTTTGTTCTGTATCTTCTACAACTTTAATAACAATTCTTTCGCCTAATGGTTTAATCATAATTTACTCTCCTTTTAATAACCTACATATATATTTATAATCTAAAAATTTAAAAACTTTATAATCCTTAAGGAAAAATTAATTATTTTCTTTTTTCAAGTATTTTCAAGTATTCTTTGTATGCGGCACCCCATTCGGCCATAGGATTAAGCACAGTGGCAAGACTATAACCGATATCAGTTAAGGTGTATTCCACTCGCGGTGGGGTTTGCGCAAAAACTTTTCTCTCTACAATTCCGGCTTCTTCCATTTCGCGCAAATTGTATGTCAACACTTTCTGTGTGATTTTACCAAGTTTATTTTTTAATTCGCCAAATCTCATTGTACCTTTCAAAAGTTCTCTAATAATTAAATATTTCCATCTGGTACTAATCATTGTTAATGTCGTTTCGACCGGACATTCAGGTAAGTCTTTTAAATCCATAAAAACCTCTTTTGTATAGAAATATTATAAAATAAAAAATTTTAATGTTTCATAATGTAAATTTTTATAGATTATTTCGCAATATATTTTTTTACGACTTTTGTAAAAAGTAAGTTTAAGAAAGGTTTGATATGGAAATACAAAGAAATAATAATGTAAGCTTTCAAGCTTCAGGAGTTACGACTGCAAGAAGAATTTTGAAAAACGGTCAAGAAGAGTTAATAGATGTTTTGAAATTAAATCATGCGGAAGATGACAGTTTCGTTCGGACTTGTTTGGAGTCTATGAATGCAAACGAAGATAGATTAAATACAAACCTTAAAAAAATGAGAAAATTCTTTGTGCAATTTTTGAATGACAGAAAATGCGACGGCCAAGATTATTATATTGGAGTTAAAAACGGTGAAATGATTACCGGTGGTTTTTGTTCAACCCCTATTTTTCATCGTGTTTTAGTCAATTCTAGTGTTGATACATTAGGTAGCAAATTTAATAAAGATAATTTTTTCTATGCTTTGTTAACGGATGCTAAAAAAACTTATAAAATGGGAGTTGCTGGTATTGAATTGAATAACTTTTTTAAACATGACCAGACCTCTATCGCGAAAACACAAATTAAAAAAGCAAAAACTTTAATCGAAAACCGGAACCCAAATGCAATATTTACGGAGTTTAATAGAGAAAATATTGATTTGGCCAAATTGTTTGGAGTACAAGATATTACTGTAGTATAGCAAAATATTTTAGAGTGTTAAAATTCGTGATATTATATTCTTAATGAATAAGATATTGGATTTTTTATTTGTATTAAAAAACGAATTTTTGTCGTATTTTGTGCCGGAAAAAGTTGTTTATGAGATAACCGGTGCGTGTAAAAAATGTGGCAAATGTTGTAATTATATGTACAGTTATGACACATACACAGAACAAGAATTTAAAATAATGCAATTTCTTTTTCCAAAGTATAAAAGATTTTATATAAAAGGGAAAGATGAATTTGGGAATTTGATTTTTGCGTGCAAAATGGTTACAGAGGATGGGTTGTGTTCAGATTATAAAAATCGGCCTACGATGTGTAAAAAATATCCGGCCAAGAGGATTTTCTATCCCGGCAAATTGCATGAGGGTTGCGGATACAAAGTGAATATAAAAACTTTTGATGATTATCTGAAATAATGTAAGCGTTATTTTTTGTAAATATCTTGTAATTTGTTAAAAAATTTGATATAATGGGAATATGAAAAATATGTATTTGAATAGTATGAACATAGATTTCATTGAAAAAGTCGGGGGTTCAAAATTGCCCGAAACCCTTGCTATGACTGCATTTGCGCCTA
>JAZSRN010000100.1:0-4886 GCA_045538535.1 Candidatus Gastranaerophilaceae bacterium
TTTGACTCCTTTCATTTTTTCTACTTTTATTAACTTGTACTACTACTATTCTTTATTTGTCATCGCGGAACGAGCGAGCGGAGGATGAAAGGCAGAGCCGTATCCGTTTAACGCGAGCGATGTGACAAATTTATTCCGCGATCTCTTTTCAACAATGTCGGTGAATACAGATCGCGCAACAAGTGCGCGATGACAGAAGAACTGTACCCCCTCTAGCTCCCCCGTCTGGGGGAGAACCATTATGGGTAAGCGTTCCTCCCCAAAGGGGGAGGTTAGGTGGGGTGCAATCAAAAATCCCACCCTCTTCTTCCGGACTTCCACGCCCAAAATTTCCGCACGACAAAGTGCCTAATTGCATAACAATTAGGTTTTTAAAAACGTTGATATTACTGGGTTTTAGGCACCCAATAGGGCGTAAATCCGCTCTACGCTTGGATTGCCCCCCCCCCCGTAGGCGCAAACGCAGTCATAGCAAGGGTTTCGGGCAATTTGGAATTTTCAAATTCCTCGATTAAATCTATATTCATACTATTCATAAGCATATTTTTCATGTTCCCAGTATATCAAATTTTTTAACAAATTTCAATACCAATATTGAAAACTAATAAAACACAACGCCATCAAGCAACCTTGTTTACATTTGCTTAATGTAAATTTACTTGACGAAATTCAAAAAAAGTATTCTAATATATAAATAAAGGTTGATAGGGGGAAATATGACAGAATTCAAACACAAACCACTAAACAAAAAAGATTACACAAGAGAAGATATAAAATCATTAATCAACGAACACAATATAAAATTCATCAAACTTCAATTCGTAGATTTGAACGGTCAAGTAAAAAACCTTACTATACCGTCAGAACATATTGACAAAATTTTAAACAATGAAATTATGCTCGACGGCTCTTCTATCAAAGGTTTTAGAAGTATCGAAACTTCCGATATGTTTTTCTATCCGGACATGAACACTTTCCAAATTTTACCTTGGAGAGAGCATGCCGGTGTAAATTCAGCAAGACTAATTTGTGACATCTACAATGCAGACGGAACACCGTTTGAAGGTTGTCCTAGATGTAATTTAAAAAGATTAATGAAAGAAGCTGAAAAAATGGGCTTGTCTATGAATATGGGGCCTGAGGCAGAATTTTTCTTATTTGCAAAAGATGAAAACGGCAAAGTTACAACAACAACTCAAGACAAAGCCGGATATTACGACGTTGGCCCGGAAGATCTAGGCGAAGACGTACGCTCTGATATTGTTTTAACATTACAAAAAATGGGATTTGATATCGAAGCCTCACACCACGAAGGTGCAGAAGGTCAACACGAAGTCGATTTCAAATATGCAGACCTTTTGACAACCGCAGACAATGTTGCAACATTCAAAATTGTAGTAAAAGCAATTGCTTCATATCACGATTTACATGCCACATTTATGCCAAAACCTATTTTCGGGATTAACGGTTCCGGTATGCACTGCAACGTCTCGCTTTTCAAAGACGGCAAAAACGCTTTTTACGACGAAAACGCAGAATACCAACTTTCAGATATCGCGAAATATTCAATCGGCGGTATGCTTAAACACGTAAAATCAATTACTGCAGTACTTAACCCAACCGTAAACAGTTACAAACGTTTGGTGCCCGGTTATGAGGCACCGGTTTACTTGGCTTGGTCTTTAGCAAACAGAAGTGCGCTATTAAGAGTTCCGGCCAAACGCGGCAATGCAACACGAGTTGAATTACGCTCACCGGATCCTTGTTGTAACCCATATTTAGCCTTTGCAACAATATTGGAAGCTTGCCTTGACGGTATCAGAAACCAAATCGACCCACCGGCTCCGGTTGAAAGCAATATTTACAAATTAACATCCAAAGAACGCAAAAAGCAAAGAATTGAGTCTTTGCCGGGAGATTTATCAGAAGCACTCGATTGTCTGGACAAATCCTTGGTTGCAAGAGCCGCGTTGGGAGAACACATTTTTAAAGAATTTATGACTTCTAAAAAGAAAGAATGGGAGTCATTTAGAACATACGTTTCAAAATGGGAACTTGACAGATATCTTGAAAGATTTTAATCTCACAAAAATAAGAGACCAAAACGGTCTCTTATTTTTTATCATTATTTTTTACTTTTTATAAACTCAACGACTTCGCGCATTGAATAAAAATCCTTAACCACAAGAAATTCTTTGCCGGTTTGTTCTTTCACAAAAGAAAGCGTTTTACCGTCCAAAAAATCCTCAGAATAAGGCTTGAGCATAACCGAAGGAACAATTACATAATCAACATCAATATTTTTAATAGTTTTAATCAAATCATCAGATGTAATCAATCCGGCAACCGAAATATCTTGTCCCCAATACTCAGATTTTACCGGATTAACGCTAACCGAAAGATTGGTTGTTTTGTTTAATCTTTGCGCCACAACATCTATAGCATCTTTTGCTGCGTACGAAGTTGCAAACGCTAATGTCAAAGGTTTTGATATCTTTTTAGGTAAATCGTATTTTTTAAAATCATCTAAAAGCATTCTTATCGAACCAACTCCGTCATCTAATTGGCAAAAATTCCCGTAATACTTTGCTGGTGGAATAGGTTTTTCTGCCAACAAAAAGAATTCATCAGAACAACAAACCCTTTTATATTTCGAGGCAATTTCCAAAGTTTCCAATGCACATTTTTTATCAACTTGTTTGAGCGCGTCTTCTCTAAATTGAGTAATCCCGACCGGAACAATTGCCACCGAAAGAACCGTATTTTTCAACTCTGCAAGATCTGACAAAGTTCGTTCCAACTCTTTTCCGTCGTTCAACCCCGGGCACAAAACAATTTGAGCGTGAAAAGGTATTTTATTTTTTCTGAACCATTTCAAATTTTCCAAAGCTTTACCGGCATTAGGATTTCTAAGCATTTTAACCCTTAAATCTGGGTTTGTCGTATGAACAGAAACATAAAAAGGCCCTAAATGCATTCTTTTTATACGTTCTCTATCTTCATCCTTAAAATTTGTTAGAGTTATATAAGTCCCTTGAAGATATGAAAGCCTATAATCATCATCTTTTATATAAAGCGTTTCCCTCAACCCTTTTGGCTGTTGGTCTACAAAACAAAAAATACAATGATTTAAGCAAGGCTTAATTCGGTCAAAAACCGCACTTTCAAAAACGATTCCCAAATCTTCATCATAATCTTTTTCGATTTCGATTTCTTCGATTTCACCGTTATTTTTTTTGATTTCAAGAGTTATCAAATCGCCTTTAACCATAAAATTATAATCAATCATATCGAGCATTTTGGCCCCATCAATTGACAAAATCTCATCACCTTTTACGATTTCAAGTTCCTCAGCGATTGAACCTTCTACAACACTGTTAACTATTGCGGCCATTATCTTTTTCCAACCCTTCAATTATGGTAATAAAATTTTTATATTCACAAATGGTATTATCTAACAAAATTTTCTGATAAAAATCCAATTTGATGTACTCATTGGCCAATATATCTTCTGCGTTAATCATAAACGTCATTGCCAAAGATTTTATATGCAAGAAAAGTTCGGCTCTGTCATCACTATCCAAAACATTTGCGCAAGAAAGTTTAATTCTGGCATTAGAAAGAAATTGCAAAGGATTTTCACTCATATCATCCATAATAAGTTTGTACAAATATTCTTGACCAAGTTTTGTTATGGAATAATAGCCCGAAAGTTTCCCACCATCAGACATCATCTGCCGCGAAGTAATACATCCATTTTCTTCCAACCTTCTAAGCGCAGGATTCAAAGCCCCAAAACTCGGATTGGTATATGGCGCAAAGAATTCTTTAATACGCTTTTGAATACCGTACATAGTAAATTCTCTACCGGATGAAAGTACGTATAAAATTAATAATTCAATCATAAGACTAATTTAACATAGAAAGAAATTTAGGGCAAGAATTGAAAGAAAAAAGCAAGAAAGTATCACCTCATCTTGCTTAAATAAAACTATTTTTTCTTATTTAATCTTTTTGTCTATTAATAATCCATTTTCCAGCCATTACGTACTAGGTAATTGTAACAACCAATCTCATCAGAACCATCTTTACAATTATCTGCTATACCTTTATCTATTAATTGTCCTGTTGGAGTTATAGCCAACTGAAAAATATCATACCCATATGTATTGGGGGACTTAAATCCATTTACATCAAGCCAAATCACTCCTACTGTATTTTCATCAAATTGAATCATAAATATATCTAGAGTTACACCATCAGACAACAATATTCTTCTCTCATTACCCATATATTCATAATCATCACTATTTCTGTATTTAAAACGATAATTTGATGGAGTTTTTGGAAAATCTAAAATATTAAAATACTTTGCCATATCATTTCGATAAAAAGAATTTGCAATCATACTCCTATCCATCTGCAATACTTGTGGCTCCGGATCGTCCGAATTCCTTATATTAATAAATATTTCCGTATCTTCCAAACTATCTACTCCACCGGCATCGGCACGCATTTTTTGGAAACCTTGTTCTAGTGTTGATACAGTTTTTCGCAATTGAGTTACATACGTTTGTTTTTTGTAATTAGCAATCAAATTTGGCATCGTTAACGCCGCCACTACCCCTACGATTGCAAGGGTGATAAGAACTTCTGCTAAAGTAAATCCTCGTTTTTTCATCATAATTTTTTCCTTTCCTCTTTTATTAGTACATCTTTATCACTTATTTATTTTTATCTTGTTAATTTCCGGACTTGCACGACCAGAATTTCTGCATGACGAAGCACCTAATTGCATAACAATTAGGTTTTTAAAAACGTTGATATTACTGGGTTTTAGACACCCAATAGGGCGCAAACCCGCTCTACGCTTGGATTGCCCCCCC
>JAZSRN010000065.1:0-19607 GCA_045538535.1 Candidatus Gastranaerophilaceae bacterium
CCCCCCCCGTAGGCGCAAATGCAGTCATAGTAAGGGTTTCGGGTAATTTTAAACCCCCGACTTTTTCAATAAAATCTATGTACATACTATCCATAAACATATTTTTCATGTTCCCAATATACCAAATTTTTAAACAAATGACAAGCCCTATATTAAAAACAAAACCAACACTCTTAATTCAAATACCGAGGGGCTTGAATTTTAATTCAAGCCCCTTTCTTGTCCATATAAATTTAAACTTAAGCACCGATACAATGATTCAAATACTCAATAGTGCTTATTTTTTCATCATAAAGATATTTGATAAAATTCAAATATGCTTCATCAAAAGATGTAACAACCAAATTTATATCAAAACCATCCGTACAAAAAGGTTCATAATCGTAAACTACATACGAATTATATTTACTTTTCCACTCTTTTTTCTCTATTCGGCTATTATTTTCTTCGATAATTTCTTCTAACCAATCGAGAATATCTTTATTCACATTTTTCATTTCCATACGACTGTATCTATTACAATCTCGGCAATTATTTCCCATTAACATAGTAGTACTCCAATAACTTATAATGGAATTGTAATGGTAAATACTCATAAAAAAATCCCTCTTGAGGCTAAGCAAAAATTACCCTCTTGATTAATTTATTTTTTTTTATAAATCAGAAAACGTGTAGCCCCCTCGGCAATATTATCGACTAAATTGTAATTTTCAACAACATAATTACAAAATGCAAATCCGTAATCTTGACACAGAAAATTATAGCCATAATCCGACATTCTCAAGTTGCCCAAAACGATGTATTTAGGATTAGAAATCTTATACGCGTTAATCAACCGCTCTTGACCAAAAGTTTCGATATATAACGGCAAAAACGAGTTGTAAAAATCTTCCGATTTCCTATTTGCCAAAAAATTAATCATCAAACCTTCCGGCAAAATCACAACTTTATCCTCCGGCGCAATGTTTTGCACCTTATCAAGCAAAGTTTTTACTCCGATTGTTTTGGAAACATAAATCCGACCCTTATCAGTGTTTAAATACAACTTCGGATTATTTTTTATTCCATTATATGCAAACAACAATGATAAAACGATTAAAAACATACATACCGCTTGCCTTAAAGTTTTAGAAACAAAATTCAAAAGTACAATTAGCAACAATGAAATATAATACGAGCCGTAACTAAGTACCATCAATGCCCCAAACGATTTTAAGGACAACAAAATGCCAGATGCAAACAACCAGTTTTTTAAATTATCATTATTTTTTCTGAAATTCAACAAAAATAACACAATCAACAGCATTGGTAAATATATAAAATAATTTTGCTTTGCAAACATCGCACCACAAATCGTAATTCCTATAGCAAGAGCGCATAACACTTCACCAAAAAATTTCTTATCAGAATAGTAAAGCTTTACCGAATAATAATTAAACGCGATAATAACTGCGACATACAAAAAAGTTATAATGTCAAAAACAAAAGCTTTTAAAGAAATAAAATTACCATGATTTACATAAAAATATTTTAAAGTTTCAGTGGTGGACATCGTTTTTACAATATCAAAAGTTTCAAACAAATTCGCCACACTCAAACCTTGCAAAAACAAAATACCATAACTTATAACCAACGGCAAAAGAAAAATACACGCATATCCTAACCACTTTAATATATCTTTTCGTGCAGATTTTATAACAAAAAATAATAAAACAAATAAATAGGGAACAAATTCATATTTGTTTGCTACTGCACAGCCGGCAAAAAACAGTGAATATAAACCGCAACGATAATCACCACTTTTTAACGATTTCAACAAATTATAAACAGACAATGTAACAAATACGGTACCGTAAAGCATTGCAAAAGAATACGGAAAAGTGAAATTAAAAATTATTGGCGCGCAAACACCAACTGTAATCGAAAAAAATGCAACAACAAAACTTTCTAATTCCGTCAAAAAAATCCGACCTATTTTATAAATAATTGCAACAAAACAGATAGCAAACAAACTGCCTACCACATACAATACCGAAAGATGTATCCCAAACATTTTAAATAACAAAGCATTAAAAAGATAAGAAAATGGCCCATAAATATTGAACAAATCCTTATATAAAACTTGTCCCTCAATAATTCGCTGAGGATAATAGGCCTCTCGTCCGATATCTATCATTATGTTGTTATAATGCCCCGTAAATACCAAACACGCAACAAATGTAATAATAATAAGGCTTAGCAACCAATAATCTTTTTTTATATTATTCAAAAAATCTTTCATAATACGTTAAGCGTAACAAAAATTTAAAATTTGGGCAATTCTTAAACAAAAAAATACTTTATATAAATAGTAAAGGTTATTTTATAATTTGTTGTAGACAAAATCGGAGAAAATTATGTCAGGAATTTGGGCACATGATTTAGATATGTTAGCACAAGCGGGTGTTTTAAACTTTGATGCACCATCATATATTATGGGGCAACCGGCACGATACGTCGGCAACCCGACAATGCAAAACCCGTTCTCTCAAGATTATCAACCAAAACTTAAGGATCAACCTCAAATAGACGAACTACAAAAACAAGGGACTGATAAGAATGTAGTAGACACTCCGATTTGGAAAAAAGTTTTATTTGGCACTTTAGCAGTCGCCGGATTGATATTTGTCGGCTACAAATGTAAAGGTGGATTTAAGAAAGCTTGGGATTCAGTGGTGAACTTCTTTAAAGGCGGAAGTTCGAGCGCTACTACAGGTAAAAAAGGTTTCTGGAAAAACGTAGGTGATAAAATCCAAAAAGGTTGGGACGCCACAAAAAAATGGACTTCTAAGGCATGGGATTCAACAAAACAATTCTGCTCAAAATGTTGGGACTCAACTAAGAACTTCTTCGTAAAAGGCTGGAATAAACTCTTTAAGAAAAGTACACCTTAATTTGTAACAAAAGTTTAACAAAATCGCGGAATTATTAAAGTTTAGCTTCGATAATTCCGTTTTTTATTTTGTGTGTGTTTACTTACGGAGGAATTTTATGGCTGGATTAGAAATTAATTCAACTAAAACCACTGGAGCTCAAAAAGGACAAGAGACAAGTTCTCAAAATATTGAACAAACCAAAAAAGATCTCAAAAAACAAGGCATATACAAAGTTGGTGTCAGTGGAGACGAAAAAGGCCTTTTGGCAATTGCTCAAAAATTCGGTATGAGTTTAAGTGATTTTAAAAATCTTACCGGACTAACTAAAGACACGCTTAATCAAAATCAAGAGATTAAAAATATTCCACACAAAGAAATAACGTCCGGCTTGATGGCATTTGCACGTTCAATAGGTATTGATCCAACTAAAGACAAAGAAGCATATAAAGCTCTTTTGGCACTAAATGGCATAAAAGATGCAAATTCATACAACCCTAAAAAAGGTGAACATTTATATATTTTTCCAAAAGGTTCAAAGTTTTATAAAAGCACAAATAACAATACCTCAAGTACAAATACTCCTCAAAGGACACAAAGCACAGAAAATGCCGAAAGTAATAAATCTAGAGCTGTCCAAACTACCCAACCTCAAAATAAGCCTTCTAAAGAACCCGAACTATCTATAGCTGAACAACTTGAACAAAAAGCTGATGATTTATCCGGTGCAGTTGGTCAAAAAGAATTTGATGATATTTTCAATAAATTAAACTCAAACAATATAATTACTGAATGGAACAAATACAAAGAAAAATATGGCGATTCGTTGTTATTTTTGGTTTCTGACGAATGGAACAGTAGCGAAGATGCAAGAAAAAATGCAATGACAAAAATTTACGATTTAGTTGCTGCAAATAAAAAAATAACTTCCGCAGAAAATAAAAAACTTTTTACTGAGGAATTAGATGAGCAATTTGATAGTTGGGGCAGAGTATCTACTAAAAAACTTGACAAAATAATTGAGAACCTCATTGATGGCAAATTAACTATAGAAGGAAATTCTACATCCTCAGGTCACGATGCTACAAAACCACCAGTAAATGATGAAAACGAATATAAACATATAAATACAGCATCCACACATTTTAGCAATAAAGCTTATGCAAATGAAGTTTTCCCGACAACAAATGGGGGAAGAAGCAGTGACATAACTCCCGGAATAATCACTACAATAAAAGATAAACAAGGAAATAATGTAACGGCCGGAACCCTGAAAAATTGGGCCATTAACAGCGCTAAAAACGATCCCGGATTTTCTGCGGTTAAAAATCCTACAATAAAACGTCCGCTACCAAATTACAATACAGAAACAAAAAAAATTGAAGCTGTAACAGAAATTTTACACCCGACATCAGGAGGTTCCTTGAACAACAAAGTTGTTATCCTTAACCCAGGTCATGGCGGCTATCAACATAATAACGGGTATTTTGACGCCGGAACCGTACTTTCTGTCAAAAACGCAGAAGGCAAAGAAATGCCTATTGAAGAATGGCGAGTCGCACAAAGCTTTACCGAAAAACTTGCAGATGATTTGAGAAGCCGAGGAGCTACCGTAGTAATTGTATCAGGAGCCGTACGCAACGGCGGAATGGCAAAACAAAAGTATATAGAAAACCTACTTGCCGGTAACAAAGGCTGTAAAGAAATAAGAAACTTGATGAACTCAACATCCAAAAGCAACATGCTTTTCTTATCCGTTCACGTTGAATCAGCAAAAGAAAAGCCAAACAATAAGCAATGTTCTGTCAAACCTTCTTCAGCAAAAGACATGACACTTGCTACAAATATCCAAAAAAGAGTTCAAGAAGGATTTACATCCTTAACTCCTACAATTGCTAAAAGTGATTTATATGTAAATAATGCCGCAGCAGGTATTCCATCTTCATTGCTTGAAATCGGAAATATTGCAAACAAAGAAATTACAAATTCTCTACTATCAAACTATGACCAGAAAAAATACATGAAATGTATTGCTAATGCAATTGAAGACACGATGCTAAATAGGAAGTAACAATGGCCGATTTTGATATAAGTTTTACCAAAATACTAAAATCTTTAGGATTTGCACCCGAAACATCGAATGAAACCCGTTCGACAAAAAGGACAGAAGCCTTGTATAATTTTGCGCCCCAAAAAGATCCGTATGAAATTTCCATGGCGCCAGAAAAAACAGACAAAGAATTACAAGCGCATGCACAGCAAAATCAACGCCATAAATATTTACAAGCAAAACAAAACCCTAATTATAAAGTTAAAAGCGGAGATAATCTCTCAAAAATAGCTGAAAAATTTGGAGTTGAAGTTGCAACGCTAAGGGCGCTAAACAACTTAAAATCCGATAATCTATCGTTAAATCAAACTTTAAAAATCCCGCCTACGATAACAGTTAAAAATGTCCGAAATCTTGATGATGCAGCGAAAGCACTTGGAGTAAGTTCTGATTTTGTAAAAAACATAAAACGCCTTGAAGACAGCAAAAAACTTCCTGATAATAAATTTCACAATACACCGTACATAGACGATAACGGTGTTGAAACTATTGGTATAGGACACGCAAATCTTAAAGAAAGAGAACGCATAACACATCTTTCAAATCAAGAAGTTTGCACCCTTTTTGTAAAAGATATGCTAAAATCAGAAGAGAATTTACGTGTATTACTAGGCAAAAAGCAAAACGGAGAAGAAATTTATGATAGTTTGCCACAATCAATTAAAGAAGCCCTACTAGATATGACGTTCAACAAAGGCACAGATATAGTGAAAAACACCGATGGATTAGTCTGGTGTTTAAAAAATAACAAATACGAAGCCGCCATAAACAAATTGACCAATAATAAATCAGTTAAAACCGGCAAAGAAATGAGCGGACTTTCCAAAAGACGCCTCTTTGATATTTCAACAGCTTGCAAAATGTTCAAAGATAATATTCCACAATCCAATATAAATACAGCACAAGCAGTATATAACAGAGGAGTCGAACTACTTAGACAAGAATGCAAAAAAGACGGACTTAATTTCGAAAACCAAATCGTTGGATACAATGCAGATATTCAAAAATTCTGGGGCGATAAAATAAAATTCCAAACAAAATAACAACAACTATTCGTCATCATCATCGTCATCTTCATCGACTCTCGACACATAATTGCCGGCTTTTAGCGCATCCAAGTCCCGCTGAATTCTATCAGCTTTTTTGTTGAATTGATTATAAACTTGAGAATTAATTTCGGCACCAATCAAAATCAAAATCGAAGTATAATAAAACCACACCATTAAGACGGCAAATGCACCGATTGTTCCGTAAACCATGTTATAAGTTTTCCAGTTGTTTACATATATAGAAAACCCCCAAGAGCCAGCCAACCAAAACAGACAAAAGAATAAAGTACCCCATAATGCAGATTTAATTTTGAATTTTTCGTTGCCTTTCAAATCCGGCAAAATATAATAACTCAAAAAGGCAAGTACAAATAACCCCGCAAACGCAACTGGCCAACGCAAAGTCAACAACATTGAGGCAATGTGTGTACTCATGCTGAAATAGTTTACAAACAAATTAACCAAGACTTTTCCGAATATAATCATATTTATAACAAGTAACAAAACCAAAAAATTAATAATAAGCATTACAAATGCCAAAAGTCTTGTATATATAAAATTACGGGTTTCTTCGACCTTATACGCTCGGTTTAAACCTTTCATAATAACAGCCATAATATTTGTAGACAAAAAGATTGTCACTAAAATACCGATAACTGCAATCAAACGACCTTTTGAAAAAATCATAACTTCTGAAAGAACGGTAGTAATCAAGTCCATCGCTTGCGTAGGCATAAATGTAGTCAAAAAGCGCAAAACAGGCCCCATGAGTTCTTTATTCCCCAACCAACCAAAAAAAGCCATCAAAAGTAACATAAAAGGAAAAATTCCCAATACCATCATAAATCCCATTTCCGCGGCCATTCCGTAGAAATCGTTTTTAATTACTGATATAATAAGTCTTTTTAAACCTCTTATAAAACCTTTAAATGTTAGCACTTTTAAATCTCTCTTTTCTTAATTTCTTCAAGCATTTTTTTTACAGCAGCATCAACCGGCGCTTTTATTGTGCAACCTGCAGCATATTTATGCCCCCCACCTTGGAATACTGAACAAATTTCAGCAACATCGATATTTTTACTACGCATAGAAAATTTTGTATAACCGGATTTAATTTCTTTTGCGACAAATGCAACTTCCGTAGTCACAATTGCGCGCAATTTTTCAGTTAACCCTTCCATGCACTCATCATTGGCACCAAATTTTTCCATATCTTTTTTATAGACAGTAGTATAGGCAATTTTATCATCATTCAAAAACTTTGCTTTACTAACACAATACCCTTGAAACTGCACGAGGCATTTGCTATCAGTTTCATAAACTTTTTTATAAGTATCAACAACTTTAACACCTAATCCCAAAAGTTCAGCAACTATACGTAAAGTTGAAGGAGTAGTATTGTCAAATCTAAAGGCACCCGTATCAGTTAATATAGCAACATACAGACATTTCGCAATTTGCAAATCAAACTTCAACCCTAAAGACTTAAAAATATCGAACAAAACTTCGCCGGTAGATGAAGCTTCACCATTTATAATGTTTACATCCGCATACCCGATGTTTGTCTTGTGATGATCAATATTAACCGTTTTTTTAGCTCTGTCAAAAAGAATTTTTCCATCACAAATTCTATCTATAGCGGCAACATCAACATTAATAACAAGATCATACACTCTTGAAACATCAATATCTTCGAGTTGCTTTATTTTACTAACTTCCGGCAAAAAAGCATATACCGTAGGAATTTTGGAAACCGCAAGCATATCCGCTTTTTTCTTATAATTCAACAAAATTGAATGATACAATGCAAGCATTGAACCAATAGTATCCCCATCCGGATTTACATGCGAAATTATTAATATATTTTTAGCTGACTTTATGTTATCATTTAACTCGGTATAATTCATATTTTAATTTTAACACAAACATTAGGGAGACAAAATTTGAAAAAAATTCACTATACAGATTTTGTTGATACGGCAAGTTTAATAGAACAAATGCTGGAGAAAAAAGAGATTAAAAAAGCAATAACCCGAAATAATTTGTACAAATTTTGGGAAAAAATTGCCGGCAAGAAACTTGCAGAAAAATCAAAACCCTACTCAATGTTACCAAACGGGATTATGGTAATCGCGTGCGAAAACAATATAGTGGCGCAAGAATTACTCTTGAAAAAATTTCAATTACTACAAAAGTTTACACCGTATCTAAAGTCACTTAAAATGAACGTTACGGACTTAAAATTTGATGCTAAAAAATGGAAAGACGAGACTTAAGCTTTCATTTCGAATTTTTGCCCTTTTTTGAGAGGATTTTGGGTTAAATCTTTAGGTATTGACATGTGTTTATCTGGGTTTTCATATTTTTCAGCCAATTCCTTAAACTCATTACTTGAATATTTTTTACGCGAAATCATTATATCAACTTTATCGCTCACACCTTGAATATTCATTTCTTTAATTTCTTGTGCTCTATCAGCATCACTAATAATCATAGTGAACAATGTAGGGTCAGAGAGTGCAACCATTTTATAAATAGTTTTCTTTTGAGAAAGACTTGTTACTGATGTAATTAATTTAATTTTTTCTTCAATAGGCAATTGTCTAAAATATTTTAAGAAATATTCTCTTCTTTCCGAAACCGGTAATTTGCTTGCCTCTTGGAGTGAAAATTTACCACTAAATATTTTAGAAACGTTATCTTCATTATCCGCATTTTTAGCTAATTGCATATCAGAAGAATTTGCTAATGCGTTTTCACAAACCACACGAATTAACTCTTGTGATTGAACATCTGGACTTTTATATTCAGCCATATTGTTAACGGCGTTTTCAATAGCTTTTTGATTACCGGTTTCATACACAGTATCCATTGCTGCTTGCTGCACAGAAGAATCGTAATTAACAATATTTCCCGCAGCATGTTCTTGTACTTCGGTATATTTGCTCGACATGATTGATTTATGCATCCCAAGCTGATTGCTAACGTCACAATTTTGAATTTGATCAGATAAAGAATTTAATTGTACAATTGCTTCATCCTTTTCAAAATCATCTTGTTCAAAACGATTTTTCATAACATCAAATACTGCAGTTTGGTTTTCAACAGCGTATTTATCAAGGTTTTTGGCTTCATTCATTGCTACTGCAACATCTTTGTCTTGCGAGAATGTTTCAACCAACGGAACTTGGTTTTCACTATAAGCTTTATGTAAATTTTGTGCAGTATTAATTCTAACCGATTGCATTGAATTTGCACTAACCGCTTCCAACATAACACGTTGATTTTCAACATCTTTAGTTTGTTCAGAATCAAGCGCTATACTTGCATAGCCGGTTTGAACAGTTTCATCATCAAAAACTGTAAATACTTGCGCACTATTAACCCTTTGAGATTCAGACATATTTTTAATCGTTACATTAGCACAATTTGCTAGATGTTGGCGCTCTTCGGCATTTTTACAATCGCAATGAGCATTGTGCAAAGTTTCTGCATAAACTCGCCCGGCTTCATCACCCAATTCTTGGGCATTAATAGCGTTTAATTCAACTTGAATATCACCAACTTCTTTTGCTAAAGCTATTTTTTGTTCCTCAGTCGAATTGCGGGTAACGGTACCATACAAGCGTATTGCTAATTCAATATTATTAGGCTCACCACCAACCAATTCTTCCATCAATTGGGAGACAGCTTTGGCTCTATCTTGAGGTGATAAATCTGCAAATTCTTTATCAACATACGATTTTAAGATTAAAACTTTGGATTCGTTATCTGCGGTTGCAGTATTATACAATTTACCATATTCGGAATTATTGAAAGCTTCCATACGACCATAATTAGGTGCATTATCGGATTGAGCTAGCTTTACTAACTTTTTACCAACACCATTTTCACCAACAATATTTTCATAAAATTCGAACAATTCCACTTCTTCTTCTGAAGCCTTATTATTGTCAATTTTCTTTTTTAAAATGTCTCTTGTGGCATGTAATGGTGTCATTTTCATGTCTTTAAGAGCTTGAACAACATGTTTTTCGTTAAATTGAAGATTTTCATCCGCTAACAATTCGCCGTATTTTTCTTTTAATTTAGGGTCCTGCTCAACTTTTTCTTTCAAAATTTCCAAAACACCATCATTAAACTCGGCAGACTTTTGTAACATCTCATGTTGAATTTCAGTAGGCTCACACACATCAAAAAGATAATCATTTATTGCCGCCACTTTTTGTGCATTGAATTCGGGTTGATTCATCCCTTCAGGCTTATTATTAAATTCTTGTAAAGATTTGCCATTATAATTTGCAGCTTGAAGAGTTGTCATTTTTTCTTCTAACAACTTATGAACTTCTTCTTCTTTAAATAAGCCTCTTAAATCTTCATTTTTTAGAGCTTTTACTTGATTTTCAATTAATTTGTACTTTTGTTCATCAGATAGCGCATTCCATTCTTCAATTGTTCGAGTTTCACCATCTGTACCGCCTAACAAAAACTTATTTTTAGCGACTTCTTGCGCATATAACTTGGCTTTTTCATCCAACGACATCTCTTGATAGGCTTGATGATCAAACTCCGTGGCTTCCATTAGAATTACTTCTTTTGCGGGTAATTCCGGTACAGTCTCGGCATTTTCGCTAGCCGGTATCTCAGCTTTAGGAGTAATTGTAGGTTGTCCAACCGGACGATTTTGAATATATTGTTTTTGCTCATCTAAAGATAATGCCAAAAAATTGGGGGTTGCAGAACAAATTATCCTTAATTCATCTATCGTAATCCCTAATGATTTACAAAGTTCAAGATATTTTTTCTCATCAGGAACCATATTAATAGGCGTAGACGATTGTCCAGAGGTGTTTTGCACACTTGATGACTGCAAGTTTGAACTTGTTGGGTTGCTTGAAATATTATTATTATACTGTACATTGTCAAAACCTAATGACATTATGCTCTCTCCGGTTTGTCACTACATATTTAAAAACATGCCAAAATATCTTATTTCAAAATAAGCGAACATATTTACAAAACTTAACGTTAATAATATTTTATTAAAAATTCTAAATCTTTTGCATTCATTTAATAAGCGCGTACTTCGCTATTCTCAGTTTTGTATATAATATTATTGTCATCACCAAATATAGCTTTCATGTCATCATATGCTTGTTTCGTAATTTGCACTCTAAGAGCCGGAACATTTGTCTTTGAACGACCTGTAATTTTACCGGTTGCCAAATTTTCATTATATTTTTCATATATCCCTTTTCCTGCAATATAATAATTTTCATAATTCTTGACAAAACCATCCTTGTTGGTGTATTTCATTTTTTCGATAATTAATGAATCAACTCGTAGAGTTTCAATAAGGGTTGAATTATAAGTATTTGTTTGACCTTGAACAGTAGACTTCCGACGTATAGTTTTTTTTAACACAACATCCATCACTTCAGCATCACTATTGTTTCCGTCAACACTTACCAATCGCAATTCAGCCTCACCATATTTGGGTGAAAAATTCTTGTAATATCCCGTTTGCACAACAACATCTTTATTTTGTTGAGGTGTCTGAGGTGCTGCAATCACAACCGGTTCTGGCTCAGTATAAATATTGTTACGCGTTGCTGCATCAAGCATTGAAGGATTCAAGGCAAAAAGCATAATCATCGGAACTGTTTTTAACGATGATGTAGAATGATTTGAATTTGTCTGATAATCTAAATTTTTATTTTTTCTTCCCTCAAAACCAACTCTATTATAATTTTTTACTCCAAGACTTGAAGATGTTACAGGTGCGATTGCCATTTTACTTTCTCCTTTTTCACTTAACCCTCATTTATCAAAAGTATAAAAACTTCTGAAAATTTTTTTTGTTAGTGAATTCAAATATTTTTACATTTAACCTTTTTCGCATTATAACAAGTGGTTTTAATTTTGTAAATAAGTATATATCATTTTAATATTTTGTTACACTTGCGCCAAATATATGTTTGTAGTAGTTTTAGATTGTAAATAAGTTTACTTAAAGAAGGAGAACTCAAATGAGTGAAAGAAAATTAGTTGGAACAAACGAAATGTTCAAAAAAGCTCTTGCTGGTAAATATGCAATCGGAGCGTACAACGTTAACAACATGGAAATTCTTCAAGCAATTGCAGAAGCTGCAGAAGAAACACAATCACCTATTATCTTGCAAGTTTCAGCAGGTGCAAGAAAATATGCTAATCAAACATACCTTGTAAAATTGGTTGAAGCAGCATTGGCTACAACTACAGTACCTATCGCACTTCACTTAGACCACGGTGCAGATTTCGAAATTTGTAAATCTTGTATTGATGGCGGTTTCTCATCTGTTATGATTGACGGCTCAAGATTCTCATTCGAAGAAAACGTTGCCGTAACTAAAAAAGTTGTTGAGTACGCACACGAAAGAGGTGTTTCAGTAGAAGCTAAACTTGGCAAATTGGCTGGTATTGAAGATGACGTAAATGTTGATGCAAAAGACGCAAAATACACTAACGTAAAAGAAGCTGTTGAATTTGTAAAACAAACCGGTTGTGACTCTTTGGCTATCGCTATCGGAACTTCACACGGTGCATACAAATTTGCAGGCGAAGCTAAACTTGACTTTGATAGATTGAAAGAAATCAAAGATGCATTAGCTGAAGCTGGTTATCCTGATTATCCAATCGTTTTACACGGTTCTTCATCAGTACCACAAGACCTAGTTGCAAAATGTAATGAATTTGGCGGTAAATTACCTAATGCTCAAGGTGTTCCGGAAGATATGCTTAACTACGCTTCTAAACATGGCGTTGCTAAAATTAACATCGACACAGACTTGAGATTAGCAATGACTTCAACAATCAGAGAATTCTTTGTTGAACATCCTGAAAAATTCGACCCTAGAGAATACATGGGACCAGGTAGAACTGCAGTTAAAGAACTTGTTAAACACAAAATGATTGACGTTCTTGGCACAGCAGGTCACGCTCAAGACTAGTTCTCAAACTTGAATTAAGACACACAAAAAGGGATTATCTAACAAGATAATCCCTTTTTTAAACGCTTTAAACTAATCTGCCATAGGAATAGTAATAATATATTTATCCCCATCTCTCATTTTTGTCATATTATCCAAATCAACATCATCACCAAACATATAGCTTTGCGTGAATTTTGCAATATTTGTTGTATTTTTCTTTTCTTTTATTCCGGCACCAAGTATTGTTAAAACACGTCCGTTAGTTCTAACCTCAATGTTTTTCTCATCATTGTTAAATGCACTCAAATCTACAATAATACGGTAGTTATCATCTGTTTGTACAAGATGAATTATTTGAGCTCCTCCGATTTGTCCGATAAAATCTTCAGCCGATTCAAAATTTTTACGCACCTTTTTATCAAAACTTTTACGCTCTTTAACGAACTGTTTTTCTATTTGTCTAATTTGATTTTCAGGATTAAACATTGCATGCAATCGAATATCCGTTACGACATAAAACGCCGCAAAAGCACCGAAAAATACCAACAAACCCGTCAATAAATGTTTTAAAACTTCACTTTCTTGATTGTCATGATTTTCACTCATACTATAAAACTCCTTTCTCTAGATTGCGTGATTATTGTAAAACAAAACAATAAACTTTGTCCATTAACCGATTGGGTAACCGGAAAAATTGCGCAATATTTACAATTAACCATTTAATCAAATTCGTGCTATTATCATACTCATGGGGAGATATATTTCATGATAAAAATGGTTGCAACAGATATCGACGGCACAATTGTCGGTGATAATTTTATTTTTACACAAGAAGTAAAATCTTGCATAAAAAATCTATGTCAAAAAGGGATTAAAGTAGTTCTTGTCACCGGCAGAATGCACATGGCAACAATTAATGTCGCGCAAGAACTTGAACTTGACACTCCTATAGTTTCATATCAAGGGGGCCTAATTAAGGAACAAGGCCATAACGGCAAAGTTTTGTACGAAAAAATCATGAACCCCAAATACACTAAAGAAATCATTTTATGGGCTAAAGAAAATAATATTCATCTAAATTTATATATGAACGACAAATTATTTGTCGAAGCTGACAACGAATCCATTAGACGTTACACTTGCGAAAGGAACATACCCTATACGGTTTGCGAATTAGATAAAATTGAACTAAAACATATTAACAAAATTCTGGGGATTGATTTTGAAGATGCAAAAAGGGTTACTACTTGGGTAAATTACTTGCAAAAAAAATACCCCGACTTATATATAGTAAAATCAACTCCATATTTTTGCGAAATTTCAAATAATCAAGCCAAAAAATCTTGTGCCGTAGAATTTTTAGCAAAACACTGGGATATAAAAAAAGAAGAAATTTTAACAATTGGAGACCAAAACAACGATATTGAACTATTAAAAGCCGGCGGAACACCAGTGGCAATGGGTAATGCAACAGAAGAACTTAAAAAACACGCTTGTTTTATTACTGATACCGTCGAAAACAACGGCTTTGTACAAGCAATGGAAAAATTTGTTTTATAAAAGTAAAGGATAATAAATGTATAGAATAGGACTTGGATACGATATTCACAAACTAACAGAAGGAAGAGATTTAATCATAGGCGGAGTAAAAATAACCCACGAAAAGGGGCTCTTAGGCCATAGTGATGCAGACGTTTTAATTCACGCAATCATTGATGCCTTGCTTGGCGCACTTGCACTTTCCGACATAGGAACACTTTTCCCAGATACAGATTCAAAATACAAAAATGCTGATAGTGTTGTTTTGCTAAAAAATGTCTACGAACGTATACTGGAAAAAGGATACAAGATTTCTAATTTAGACAGTAATATAATCGCTCAAAACCCTCGAATGATGCCTTATATTCCAAAAATGAAAGATGTATTGAGCAAAGTTTTAAATATCAACTTAGAGCAAATTTCAATAAAAGCAAAAACCAAGGAAAAAATGGATTCCGTAGGCCAAGGCCTAGCCATTGAAAGCAATGCTATTGTGATGTTGAGCCGAATTTAAGATTTATTAATATATCACTATAAAATCAAGCAATTATCCAGAATAAAAATACTTTATAAAAATATGTAGGGTTTTGACTGCGAAATTTTTTGAAAGGTTTTTGTTTTGGATAAAATTGGTGTTGTTAACAAGTTACAAATTAACAAAATAAAAGGATTTACCTCAAAAGAAATCCCGACAGAATCTGAACCTATTTCTACACCTAAGGATTTAAAATCCCCAGACATAAGTACATTACAAGCGTACAACAAAATTTCTTTCACTGGCAACCCCGTAAAAATTATTCAAAAAGCAGATTTTATACAATATTTACAAGATACGAACGTAAAACGTCCCGATTTATTTGAAGATATTTATAATGCAGTTTGCAACGGTTATTCTGAACTAACAGAAGAAGCCTTTAATATATTTAAAAAATTTCAAGAAAAAAAGCATTTAATTTGGGATACAACCAAAATTTTCAATGCCGTAAAAGAAAACGGTAAAATAAATTATAAAGCTCTCAACCTTGTTGAAAATATGGTCGAACCATCAAAATTGTACTACCACAAAATTAACTACGCCCCATTGATAAGTAAACATTTTCGGGATTCATCGGGAAAACTTAACGAACAGATGATTGAAATAATGCAACGTGACCCAAAAACTTTTGGAAAATATATGGAAATGCGCCCAGAAAGCGTTTTTGGAGCAGTAAAAGATGCGGAAGGCAATTTCAATAATGATGCACTGAATTATTTCAGCAAACAACTTGATGAAAACAAAAAAATCGGAGAGATAATTAACGATTTGTATTCTGCCAAAACTCCGGAAGGCGGATTTGACATAAGTCGAATAAGCCTAATAAAAGACTTAAAAGAAAATTTTTGCCATAATGAAGTTTTACGAGTAAAAGATGCTGCTCTACGTGTTCCTACAGAACAACGTGCACAAGTTATAAATATTGCAAAATCCATCAAAGACGAAAAATATTTTGACTCAATACTTGATAATATGGAATCGTTAAATCTCGAATTTAATGAAGCAAACATTAATTTTGCAAAAAAATTGTCAGAAATTTCTTACGGAAAATCAAAAAAAATTGATATAATCGCCAAGAAAATCAAACTTTCGCCGGAGACTTGGAACGAAAAAACAGAAAATCTGGTGGCAAAGCTTTCTAACATGTTTGATGACGAAGAACTTAATATGGTACTTGAAGCCGGAACATATAAAGTAGGCAAACACAAGGGGGAAACCAGTCTTGATAATATAGAAAAATATCTGGATATCTATAAAGTACGTAGAGGTTTTGGCACAGAATATATCAAAAAAATTGCATCTCGTTTTGCTCTGGAAGAAGACGACAAAGCGATTACGGTTTTTCATAAACTTTTAACCAGAGAATTTCCGTCAAAAAACTCGCCAAACAAAATGCAACTATTAGATATCCATAAAATAGATTTTATAATGGAACTTGCAACGCATTCAATTAATGATATACCCAAAATAAAATGTTTAGAAAACGTACTAGAACACTTAGAAAAGCTTTTGCAAACAAAATTCGCAACTCAATCGAAAGAAATGTTTGAAGGCTTCATGACCGTACCAAGATTTGACGAAATTGCAAAACTGGAACGAGTAAATCTTGCACAAGTGGGTATTTCCCCGGAAAACTCAACTATATTTTGCAATTGCGATGAGAATGAAATATTAAAATTCAAAAATTTTCTTGCAAAATACAGAAAAGAAAACAACCTTGACAAATTAAAGATCACAATAAACCGGAATATTAAAGATAGAATTGAAATAACTTCAACAAACAAAAATTGCAAAGATATTTTGTTATATGATTTTGCAAAACAACAACCGATTACAAACATTCAAGTCAAAGAAATTCGATACAATTTATTAGAAAAAACTCAACGAGATTACACAAACAATACCGAAACATCACTATTGTTGGATTTAAGCGGAATTTGTAATTCTGTACAATCGCTACGCAGCCAAACAATAAAATACTTTGACAAATCCGGTAAAGAACTATATCGCGAAATTACGGAAAAATCACCGGTAAAAGGAATCTTAAACTCCAAAATAGTTACCCCGGACGGAAAAGAAAAAATTATTTCTTCAGCAACTTATGATTATCACACTGGCTATACCGTTATACATAAGGATATGGACTCAATTGACGGAACCAGAACACTATTCCATTATGAAACCGATAATAGCGGAAATGTAATTTCGGATTATACCATAACATCAAAAGAGGGAAAAGAGCTCATGAAGCGCTCTTTTGCCTTCGAAAAAATTGACGAAAATCACTTTAAAACATCAAAAAATGGTAGAACTTATGACGTCACGATTACAGACGAAACCTTTGCAATTAAGAACGAGAAAACCGGAGAAACAAGAAACTTAAACATGCAAACTCTTCTTAACGGAACGGATAAAAATATTGTAGAACTTTTAAAATCAGTCCCTGGCGATGAATTATTCAAGATGGACGAATTGGGATTGAAAAATATTATATGGCACAAATATTACAATAACGCATCGTTTAATCCGGATACAAAAACAATAACTTTAAGTGATGATAATGATAGTCTTTCTACACTTATGCACGAATGGGGACATGCAAAAGACTGCTTGTTTTTTAAAGAGATAGGAAAAGAAATTTGTGACGATCCGGAACTTTTACGAATATATAATGAGGAAAGAGAAGCCTTCAGAAAACATTTTTCAGAACCACAACTTGATTTCATAAACTATCTTGCCGGAGATATCCATTATCTTGGCAAAAAAGCAATCAGAGAAGGTATCGGTGATACAAATAGTTTGTTAAATTCACTCATAACAGACAACGTTCAATCACTTCGCTCTCACTATTGGCAACAACATTTTCCTAAAACAATTGCGTACTTATCAAAGCTACTGGATTAACAATATTTTCAAAATCACTTATTCATGTTATTATTAATACTAAAAGGAGAAGATTAGGAACATGAAAATATGTGTTATTGGAACGGGTTATGTAGGTTTGGTAGTTGGATGTTGTCTTGCGGACATGGGAAATTCCGTTATCTGCATAGATAATAACGAGGAAAAACTCAATTTATTAAGAAATGGCGTAATTCCGATATACGAACCGGGGCTTGAAGAACTTGTACTTGCAAATGTGTCAGAACAAAGATTGGTATTTTCATCAGACTTAAAATCCGCAGTCGAACAATCTGAAGTTTGTTTCATTGCAGTAGGAACGCCTCAAGATGAGGACGGTTCTGCAGATTTACACAGTGTATTTGAAGTTGCAAAGTCAATTGCTCAATCAATGAACGGTTACAAAGTTATCGTTGACAAATCTACGGTTCCAGTCGGAACTGCAGAAAAAGTTACAGAAATCATAAAAAATAACACAACATACGATTTTGATGTAGTTTCAAATCCGGAATTTTTAAAACAAGGCAACGCCGTTGATGATTTTCTTTTCCCAGATCGTGTAATAATCGGTTCAAACTCGGAAAAAGCAACCGCAATTATGCAAGAAATTTATTCTCCATTTATGAGATCTGCAAACCGAATTATTTTAATGGATGTAAAATCTGCTGAAATGACAAAATATGCCGCAAATTCTTTTCTTGCAACAAAAATATCTTTCATGAATGAAATCGCAAACCTTTGCGAAAAAGTCGGCGCTGATGCCGAAATGGTTCGTATAGGAGTTTCAACGGATACAAGAATCGGTACAAGATTTTTATTCCCGGGACTAGGTTATGGCGGAAGTTGTTTTCCAAAAGACGTCAAAGCACTAATCAAAACCGGCAGTGAAAACGGCTGCAACATGAGTATTATTGAAGCAGTTGACAATGTCAACAAGAAACAACGAGAACTATTTATTGATAAAATTGTTGCGCGTTTTGGACACGATTTGACCGGCATGACTTTTGCAGTTTGGGGGCTTGCATTTAAACCTAAAACAAACGACATGAGAGAGGCGCCGGCCATAACGATTATAAACAAATTACTGGAGAAAGGCGCAAAAATTAAAGCCTACGACCCTAAAGCAATAGAAACGGCAAAAGGAATTTTCAATGACAAAATTGAGTATGCAGCATCATCTTATGACGCACTAGAAAACTCAGATTGCTTGCTTCTTTTAACCGAATGGAACGAATTCAGACGTCCCGATTTTGAAAAAATCAAAAACTTAATGAGACAAAGAATTATTTTTGACGGTAGAAATCAATATAACAAAACAAGACTTGCTGAAAAAGGTTTTGAATATTACAATATTGGATGTTGTTCAAAGTAGTACAAATATAAAATTGTTCATTCATAAGCAAGGATGCTATATATAATACACATACGCGGATGTTCTGTAGTTACAGAACATCCTGGATATTTTATTGGTTTATATAATTATTTTTCTTCTGTTCCACTTAAGCGATTTTTGTGGCCAAATGATTAAATGATTAATCACCCAAACACACAGCTCTGCCGAAGCTGTTGCTGCGATAGTTGTTGTAGTTC
>JAZSRN010000056.1:0-10014 GCA_045538535.1 Candidatus Gastranaerophilaceae bacterium
TTGGCTCACTGAACGACATGGCTACGATCCGACTTACCAAATGCGATATTGATGAAAAACCGGTGACTTGGTCAAACAATCAATCTTCAACATCCGGTTGCGTAGCAGCGGTATTCGACTGGAACGGCTCTAAAATGCCAAATAAACTAGGCGGGGATGTAGTATCCTTAAACGGAGCAAGCTTAGGCTCTGGCTGTTTCTTCGAAATCAACGGTGGATGTTTTAAGGCACCACAAGCAGCAAATACATATATGACAAAAGCAGAATGTGAAGCTAAAAAAGGAGACTTAGGAATAAACGCTTGTAATTATGATACTGACTACTGGGCAAAAGCAGTAGAAACATGTGGTCATGTAGATAAAATGGCAAGCATGGCAGATTTAGCAGCAATCGCAAGTGACATATACGGTACAACAATAGGAGCATATGAAGATAAATCAAGTATTTCCTACAATGCTACCATCGGAGCAAAATATGGCTTCTCAGACGCCAATTCAGAGAAGTTTTGGGTTTGGTCTGGACGTGAGAACGGTAGTAACTTCGCATACCACCGATATTTTCGCTCTCGTTCCGCGACCTACACCAATTACATGGCCGACGATTCTCGTCGTGACAACAGCAGCGGCTTAGTGTTGTGTAAAGAGTAGATGTTAGATTAATCTGCAAATTATGATTAACCGAATATAACAACCCCCCTCTAAAGTTTTAGAGGGGGGTTGTGTTTAGTTTTTTATTTTATGCCAATTGTTTTGAAGGTGTATTTTGCTTGTCGTTCCAAAAATCAACAAGGATTGAACAGAAGAAAATACTTGAATATGTACCGATTACGATACCTAACATCATTGCAAGTACAAAATCTTTTGTTGTTACACCACCAAAGAAGTATAAGGCCAATAATGTAATTAATGTTGTTAATGAAGTGTTTATACTTCTGGTGAGGGTTTGATTTACTGATGCGTCAACAATTTCGCCAAATGACATTTTCTTTGAATAGTATCTTAAGTTTTCACGAATTCTGTCAAATACAACAATTGTGTCGTGAACAGAAAATCCGATTACGGTTAATAAAGCGGTGATGAATAATCCGTCAATTTGTACGTTGTATAACAATCCTAAAATAGAGAATATGCCCACAACAAACAATGCATCGTGAACAATACCCAAGATTGCCGCCATTGCGTAATCAAATCTGAAACGTATTGAAAGATATGATACAATACCCAAAACAGCCAAAACAAGTGCTATTAATGATTTTTTGAATAATTCTTTACCCAATGTTGGTCCTACCGAAGAAACTGAAATCAACTCTGCATCGCTGAATTGTTTTTGCAATGTTGTAGAAACTTTATCAACGGCCTCAGTACTTTCTCCGATAAATTTTGTTCTGATAGAAATAATTGAATTTATATTTTTATTTTTTTCAGTAGGTTCAACGTTCAAAATTTGTAAATATGGGTTGTCAAAACCTTCATTGTGTAAATTTTCTCTGATTGTGCCTAATTGAGAGTTGCTAACTTTATCTTTCACACCGTATTGTAGAATTGAACCACCTGTGTAGTCAATACCAACTTTTAAAGGTGCATGATTGTCGTAGTGAATTGATGAATAAATCATTGCTCCTAGGCCCGGTAACAACAACAAAGCGGACAAAATTAACCATACAACTCTGTATTTTACGATGTGTATTTTATTATTTAATATATTTGCCATTTTTTTACCTTTCCTAATTCTAATCCAATATGCCGAAACGTGCTTTTTCACGTTTTGTTTCGGTTGCTGTATATGCCGTGCCGATTTCATCTTTATTCAAACCGAACATTGCCGGATATTTCAATTCGCCTGTGCCGAAAATTAAGTGCATAAAGTTTTTAGTAATTGTAATTGCACTAAACATTGATACCATTACACCGAGTGCAAGAGTTAGTGCAAAACCTTTGACAATGCTTGTTCCGAAGAAATACAATATTATACAAGTGATAATTGTAGTCATGTTAGAGTCAAAAATACTTGTAAAAGCTCTGTCAAATCCTGAATTGATAGCGGTAAACAAGTTTCTGCCCGCTCTTAATTCTTCTTTTGTTCTTTCAAAAATCAAAATATTTGCGTCAACTGCCATACCGATTGAAAGAATAAAACCTGCAATACCTGCTAATGTAAGAGTTACAGGGATAATTTTGAATAAAGCAAACAAGATTAAACTGTAAATAATCAACGCAATGTTCGCGATAATTCCAGGTACGCGATAGTAGAATATCATAAATAACATTACAAAACCTAAACCGATAATTCCGGCAAGTTTTGATTTTTCAATACTGTCGGCACCTAATGTCGGCCCTACAGTGTTTTCTTCAATAATTTTTGCGGGAACCGGTAATGCTCCGGCGTTTAAAAGATTTACCATTCTTTCTGCTTCTGCGTATTCAAAACCGCTTTCGCCCCCTGTTATTTGAGCGTGTCCGCCGTAAATAGCTTCATTTACTCTAGGTGCTGATTGTAATTCGCCGTCGAAGAAAATTGCCATTTGTTGCCCAACAAGAGCTTTTGTTAATTCGGCAAACTTTTTGGCGCCTTCATTGTTAAATTCTAATCCTACAACCCATTGACCCGAAGCATCAGTTGTTAATGTAGATTTTGACAAGTCTTTACCGGTTAAACCAGTGTCAACCCAAACTTCGACACCGTCTTTTGCTTCTCCCGGTTTTTTAAATTCAAGTTGTGCGGTTTCTCCCAAGAAAGCTTTTGCTTCTTTCAAATCTGTAACTGCAGGAATTTCGACGATTAATTTGTCTTCGCCGGCTTGTTGAACAACGGTTTCTGCAACACCTAATTTGTTAATTCTGCTTTCGATAGCGAACTGTAAACGGTTCATAACCTCAGGTGTGATTTTTGCAATTTCTTTTGTTGTTTCGGCTTGAAGAGTAAGGCGAGAACCGCCGACTAAATCCAAACCTAATTTTGTTGGTTTCCAGAAAATTACGGCAATTGATGCTATTGTAATTGCCACAATCATCCAAAATAATAAAATTTTGTTTTTCACTTTTTATTCCTCTTTGTATTCTACTTTATAATTTTATATTAAAATCTTTTTGTAACACTTAGCCTATTGACTAATTTGCATCAAATTCATCCAAAACTTTGAACAATTCTTCTTTTTCGTTTTGAGTTAATTCAACGAGTGGTCTGCGAACATAATCTTCGATAATGCCTTTGTGTGCCAAAGCCGCTTTGACCGGAATTGGATTTGGTGCCATAAACAATTTTCTGAACGATGGATAAAGCTTTTTGTGCATATTTACTGCGGCATAAAACTCTCCGGATTTGTAATTTCTAATCATTGATTTGATTTCATTACCAAAAAGGTGAGACGCAACCGAAATAACTCCTCTTGCACCTAATGCCATCATTGGCAAGGTCAAGCTATCGTCGCCTGAATATATTGCAAAATCTTCAGGACAAAGAATTTTCATTTCTGTTACGGCATCCATATCGCCAAAACTTTGTTTTATACCTACGATATTCGGACAAGCTTTTGCCAATTTTGCAACTGTTTCAGGTGCCATATTAACCCCCGTTCTTGAAGGGATATTATATAAAATTATTGGCAAATTTGTGCTGTTTGCAATTGCTGAAAAATGTTCATACATACCTTTTTGGTTCGGTTTGTTGTAATAAGGTACAACTGACAATAAGGCATCAATACTTTCTTTTTCTGCCAATTTGGCGGTACGAATTGCGGTTTCGGTTGAATTAGAACCCGCATTCATGATAATTCTTGTTTTGCCTAAAACTGCGCGTCGAATGGTACTAAGCAACTCTATTTCTTCATCATAAGTAAGAGTTGGGCCTTCGCCTGTTGTCCCCGCAACAAGTAAAGTATCTGAACCATTAGATGACAAATATCTTGCAAGATTTTCTGCGGCGTTGTAATCAATCTCTCTTGATGAATTAAACGGTGTAACCATTGCCGTAATAACTTCACCGGCATCATATCTTAGTGGCATATTAACCTCTTTCTTTATTCCCCTGTATACCAAGTCTTCCCATCATTATAAAACAAATGGAAAAGTTTTACTCAAAATATTAAGATTAGTGAATAAAATAGCTTTATTTAGCGATTAAGGCTAATGAATTGCCAAGTTCAACCGAATTTTTAATTTTGTATGGATTAGAATTGTTCGGTATGAAATTATATTGTGGATTATATAAAACTTTTGATTTGCCGGTAAATGAAAGATTTGCTTTATTATTTTCCGGAACATAACACAAAGTTAGAGTGGTATCTTTAATTTGGATAGGCAAATCTACACCGTTTTCGTGGCGTACCAGATAATGGTTGCGGCCATTGTCTTCGCTTCTTGTATAGTAAATCTCGTTAGGATTTTCGGCATTAAAGAATTTTAACCCTTGTTTTACTCCGCCTCTTATTCCGTGCAAAGAAGAGCCGCCTTCGTTCAAATACAATTTGTCAATTTCAACGTGTGTAGGTGAATAATATTCTTCCAATGCCAAATAGTTGTTATCGTAATGCTTTGCACCTCTAAGATTGAACAATGTGACTGTCATTGAGCCGTCTTTTGCTTGACGTAAAAGGGCATTAATTTTTGATGTTCCTTGAGCAACTTTTTCATCTCCGATTACGCGTGCCTCGTGTTCCATTAACATATATGGATGACCGTCGTTCATCGCGTGACATTCCGGTTTGGCTCTCAATCCCATTATCGCCTCAAATTCTTTTCTGTGTTTTGCGATAAAAGGTTTGTATTCATCAGGGAAATTGCTTTCATCAACCCAGTCTCTACGATTTATACTTCTGCTATGTAGATATATATTTTTTGTTCTTTGGTCGTAACCTGTCGCACCAAATTCAGATCCGGAGAACAATGTCGGTATTCCCGGAACACCAACGATAACTTTCATCATGCCAAGAAGTTTTGAAATTTGTGGGTCAATAATTTTTTCAAAAGTTAAATCTTTGAGTTTCTTTTCTTCATCTTTTGAAAGATTTAGATTGTGTTGGGATTTTGCTTGATTGAGTACAAAATCAATACAAATGTGATAAGGTTTTGTTCCAAATCCTTCGGCTTCAAAATTTTGACCTAAATATGAACCATTTACTAAATCAGTGATAGATTTGTTAATAGCTTCAACAATGTGTTTGTTTTTGCCAAAATCTTTTTCTTGAGGGAAAATGTCAGCAATGGCACGACCAAAACCACTGTTTAATGTTCTTCCTCTGGCACAAGCTTTAGAACTTACCCTTGAGAAATCTTGATTTTCGGTAATGTAGCGATTTACTCTATCTTGGTAAACTGCATCATTTTCGCCCGAATATTTTGGAATAATTGGGCCAATCATTTTGTCGTTTATAATTCGATAAGCTTTTTCACGAGATTGCCATTTGTTCGGGTTTAACAAATCATCGTAGAAAAGTTCGTTATCGGTTGCTAACGAATCTAAAATTCGCGGTTTATCGTGGTTGTCCACAAAATTATATGCAAATAGTATGGATTTTATATCACCGGAGCGTAAGAAATTACCTCCGCCTACGAGTTGATTGAATACCATAGATTGTACATCGTTGTAACTCATGCTTGAGCCGTCTTCACCGGATTTGCCGAATAATTTTGCAACGTTAGAGAAGAACCATTTGTAATCTGCAGTCGAAGTAATTCCTGTTTCTCTCAAAAATTTCGGTACAATATCATTCATTTTAAATCTTTCGGAGAAATAACCTCCTCCTTGGTTGTGGATTTCACCTTCGTTAGTTATTTCTGCAACCAAATAAGAGTTTTTGTTTATGCCGTAGACTCCGTCAGAAAATCTTTTCCAAAAATCAATAACATCTTGCCAAACAGTTTCGAAAGTTGTATCGTAGTTTCTCAAAGATTCAACATCCGCGATATCTTTTGTTGCGTCAATTCTCCAATCCAAACCGGCATTTGTTTTGTCAATAATTACGTCTGCAAGAGTGAAAGTGTTGTAATCAGTGTGTTTAATGCTTCTTGCAATAGCTGTGGCCAAGGCATTTTTGTTTGAATTTGTAATTCTTGGAATGCCGCTTTCTAATTTTGAAATTAATTGTCGAGCTTCGTCTTTTTCTGAATTTGCATAAATTCCGATGTCGCGAAGAGAAAT
The DNA here is from genome assembly GCA_045538535.1 of Candidatus Gastranaerophilaceae bacterium. Lineage (GTDB taxonomy): Bacteria > Cyanobacteriota > Vampirovibrionia > Gastranaerophilales > Gastranaerophilaceae > RUG14219. The sequence continues at coordinate 6,136 of JAZSRN010000056.1, forward strand.
TTCTTTTAGTTTTTTGTACTTGTATGAAATTTCACCGGTTTCAGTATTGTATTCAAACGCTGCATCCGGATATAAACCTTTAATTACTGCGAACTTAGCAATTTCTTGGGCAAAAATCGGAAGAACAACTTTCCCGAATTTTGTGGTATTTCCGATTTTATCGTGGAAAAGATATTCATTTCCCAATTTTTCTTCGACCATAGACAAAACATCGGTTGCAAAATTTAGCATTTGTTTTTCGTAAACTTTGTTCATACGTGTATAAAGTTCGCGGTTTTCAGGAGTTAAATGAGGGTCTCCGTCTTGCCATAATTCATAACGGGATTTGCCAATGTAATCAAGACTTGCGGCACGTTTTGTCATATATGAAGTTGCAAAGGTACCTGAAATATCGTCACCTAATTCGATTGCATCAAGCGGCAAATTCATCATATTGCCTACAATTTGAGTCAAATAAGGTTTTCTGTCTTCAGTATTGCGAACTTTATATTTGCCGGTTATAACTTTTTGGATTAAATCTTCACTAAGATTTGCTTTAAGAGTGTACGGAAGTTTGCCGGTATCGGCCAATTTGTCAATTTTATTTTTTAAAGCTTTTGCGTCTGTTGAATCAACATCTTGTAATTCTTGTAAAATGCCTAATTTAATGATATCGCGAGTTTTTGCGGTCCAATATTGACCTGCTGTGACTGCGTAATCTTGTACCATTGCACGTGCAATTTCTTTTTTCTGCATTATTCTTTTTCTGTCGGCAAGCGGAATGTTTTTTAAGGATTCGGTATCAGCGTGTGAGTAGACGTAATCGAGTTTTGCAATATCCGGATTGGCGTCCCAAGTGTCAAAACCGTTTTCAAATCGGTTTTCAATATCAAAGTTTTCGAATTTTGTAAGAAAACGCGCGCCTTGGTAACTATCCATTTTTATACGTTCTTCTTTTTCAACAAGTTTGTTGTATTGGTTTAGACGTATAACGTTGTTGTTGTATGTTTCCGGATTGACTTCAAACTTATAAGGAACTATTGTGTCGTTGTAATTGTTGATATCAAGTCCGTTTTTAGTGTTGGTGTAATCATATCCGTCAATAATTTTGGACGGGTCAAGTTTTTTTACATCGACCAAACGATTGTCGTAAACTTGAACAAAAGTTGGTTTTTTTGAATTGTATTTTTTGTTTGTTTTAATCGAAATTGTGCCGTCTTCGTTTTGTGAATATTCATATTTTGAATTGACGACGCGTGCAGAAATAAAATCTTTTTTCTCGCTAAAAATACCGTATGCCAATGGACTATCAGTAAGTCCTTGAATTCTGAACCAGCCGGCAAATTCTGAATCTAAACCGTATTTTGCGACTTTTTTCATGTGGATACCTTCTAATCCTTCATTTACCAAAGCCGCATCAGATACAAAATTTTTACCTTTAGCGAAAAGTTTTCTAACAAGTGATGAATAATTGTTTAAATTACCTTGCACAAGTGCCATTTGCATTGCGTTGGCAATCCAATAGCCATGGCCTGAAACATTGTCTCCGGTTTGGAATGGTGTCATAATGAGTCTTGAATACGGGTCAAATTCCCCTTCCTCTAAACTTTTTTCAATACCGGCTAATGTTCCGCCAAGTCTGTTTGAGAAGTGTTTTATTGAGTGTAAACTTTTGTCTGCGTTTTTGTTTCTGATTATTTTGTTGTCGTCATCATAAACCCATAGCGGATTGTGAAAATCAGCCATAGTAAGAATCATTGCGCCGCCTTTTGTCATGCGTGAACCGCCGGCACTGTGAATGTTATAAATTTTTGATGCTCCTTCGTGTGTAGAATCAACTACCGTACCGGCATCAACACGGTAATATTCATTATGTTCAGGGGTGTTTTTTTCTCTTAATTTGAAATGATACGCAAAATCCTCATCATCAGAAATTAGATATTCTGAAGCTAAATCAACTTTGTTTGCTCCAGGAACCATACGGGTAGAATAATTCCCCGTATTTTGATTTCTTTGCGGTCTAGGGTTTACGATGTAATCTCCGTTTTCGGATTTTTTAACCTCAAAAACCTCTAATTCGCAATCAAAATTTTCTTCATCATAAGGGAAGTAAAACCAATGAATATCTCTTCCCCTATCGTTACGTTCGATATCATGGCCTTTAAAACCCACGTTCTTTTTGATTTCCGGATTTAGACTAACTTTCACTGATTACACTCCTTACTACTTAATTTATAACTCAACTGAATATATTTTTTTGCCGATAGTGAAAACATTATTAATAAAAATTTACATAAATATAATTAAATTAATAATCCCCAATCGGATGGTTGATAATAAAATTTATATAAATTATAATATTGCGTGTAGGAATTACAATTAATTAAACATAAGGAGAAAATAATGTTGGCAGCAGAAGAAATCAGATGTGATATCAAGGATATAAATCTTGCTGAACAAGGTAAAAATAATATTGAATGGGCACTTAGAGATATGCCGGTTCTTAGAGAAATAGAAAAAAGATTTATTCAAGAGCAACCATTTAAAGGTTTAAAGTTATCCGCTTGTGTACACGTGACAAAAGAAACAGCAGCGTTATGTACGGTGATGAAAGCAGGTGGTGCGGATGCAGTTTTGGTTGCTTCAAATCCGTTGTCGACTCAAGATGACGTTGCCGCTGCACTTGTAAAATATTGGGGTATACCGGTTTTCGGTTATGCAGGTGAAAGTGCTGAAACATATAGAAACCATGTACGTGTTGCCCTTGATCATGAACCAAACATTATTATTGATGACGGTTGTGACATAATTTCTACGATTTATGATGAAAGACCTGAACTTGCCGAAAAAATTATCGGTTCTACAGAAGAAACTACAACCGGCATAATAAGACTGCAAGCGTTGGAAAATCAAGGGATTATGAAAGCGCCGGCGGTTGGCGTAAATACAAGTTTAACAAAACACCTTTATGATAACCGTTATGGAACCGGTCAAAGTGCGCTTGACGGTGTAATGAGGGCTGCAAATATTCTTTTTGCAGGAAAAACGGTTGTTGTATCGGGTTATGGTTGGTGCGGAAAAGGTATTGCTTTGAGAGCCAAAGCTATGGGCGCAAATGTTATTGTTTGCGAAGTTGATGCACTAAAAGCACTTGAAGCTGCAATGGAAGGTTATAGAGTTATGCCGATTGCACAAGCTGCCAAAGAAGGTGATATATTCTTGACGGTAACAGGTGATAAGCACGTTGTTGATGTAGAACACTTGCTTGAAATGAAAGACGGTGCATTTGTCGGTAATGTTGGACATTTTGATCATGAAGTTAATGTTAATGGTCTAAAAGAGCATACAACAGAAATCAAGCAGATTCGTCCGACATTAGAAGAATACAAACTTAAAAATGGTAAATCTATTTTTGTTATTGCTGAGGGTAGATTAGTAAATCTTGTTTCTGCAGAAGGACATCCGGCCAGCGTAATGGATATGTCTTTTGCAAACCAAGCCTTAGGCATTGAGTTTTTGGTAAAAAATTACGGCAAATTGGAAAACAAAATGTATACACTTCCGCATGAAGTTGATGTAAAAATTGCAGAACTTAAACTTAAATCCATGGGTATCGCAATTGATACGTTAACTGAAGAACAAGAAAAATATTTGAACAGTTGGAAGATTGATTAATTTATATATTAAAATTTGGATGAATAAAGGCGGGTTGAACGTTTAGTTCAACCCGTATAGATTAATTTTATTAAATAGTATTGTCATTTGTTTAAAAATTTGATATAATGGGAACATGAGAAATATGCTTATGGATAGTATGAACATAGATTTCATTGAAAAAGTCGGGGGTTCAAAAATGCCCGAAACCCTTGCTATGACTGCATTTGCGCCTACGGGGGGGGG
>JAZSRN010000088.1:0-4387 GCA_045538535.1 Candidatus Gastranaerophilaceae bacterium
TAGGCGCAAATGCAGTCATAGCAAGGGTTTCGGGCAATTTTGAACCCCCGACTTTTTCAATGAAATCTATGTTCATACTACTCATACGCATATTTTTCATGTTCCCATTATATCAAATTTTTTAACATTTTTCAAGCACTTAACCAAAATACATTATTTTACTTCCAATTCACAACACATTTGGCAAGCACCAAAAACTTTTGCTGCATGAAGGTTTTTTCTAAAACATCTATAATGCGGAAGGTTAAAGGCTTCTTTTATACTCATTTCACGAACATTACCAATTTTTTGAGATAAGCAAGGATAAATATCGCCTTGCGGATTTATCATCATATTTGAATACGGATACATACAAGGTTTATAAATCTCTCCAATAGGTTTATCCGCAGAAGTATTGAAAAACTCTTCGATTTTTGCAAGCGGGTCTTTTGCATATTCGAATTTTGGCGAAAATCTCAATTGAACTTTTGATTTTTTACTCAAATCCGTTAACTCTTTATAAACTTCTTTAAAATGTTCCATATCAAAATATTTTTCTATCGGATAATTTGCACTAAATTCCGGCACAAAACTATCAAAAAGTACAGCATTTTGTTTTAGATTATTATTTCTTAAAAACGAAATTGACAAAAAATTAAAATTCATTTCGTCACAATATTTGTAAAGTTTCACCAAATCATCAAGATTATTTTCCAAAACAATGGTTTTAATATCCACCATCGGACGTTTTTCACGCGAATTCAGTTTTTCAAAATTCGATGTGATTTTATCAAAAATACCTTCTTTATTACGATTAATATCGTGATTTTTGCCGTAACCATCCAAGGAAACTGATAAAAGCATCATCTTCGATTTGATAAAAGCATCAATTATTTCATCGTTAATCAAAATTCCGTTAGAAACAACATTAAGTTTGCCATGCGTTTTTTTAGAGGTTGCCATTAAAATATCAATGAAATCGGTTCTAATCAAAGGTTCACCACCAACAAGCGTTACAAAAGAATAAAACGGAATTTGTTCAATAATATTCATCCATTCTTGAGTAGAAAGTTCATCTTTTTTACGTTCATTTCCAACATAACAATAAGGACATTGCAAATTGCAACGATATGTCAATTCAAAAAAATAGCGCAACGGTATCGGAGCTGTTCCGTCATCTTTGATATATGACGGCAAAGCATAAAGATTTCTACCCATATCAAAAAGTTTTGATAAATTCAATTTCCTCTCCCAACTTTTCTTTCAAAAATTAAATTTCACCACGCGAAATTTTATCAATAAGTTCGCTTACCCTTGAACCTTTTTCCAATGAATCCGTATAAACAAATCTCAATTCCGGAGTAAGACGTAATCTAATACGTTTGCCGACTTCAAATCTAATTTTAGGTGTGTTTTTTTCTATAACTTCTTTTGTTTTTTCAATTTGTTCATCTGAACCTAAAACACTATAAATAACTTTTGCAAACGAATTGTCGTGCGAAACTTCGATATCCACTACCGAAACAACACCGGCCAAACCTCTGATTTCTCTTTGCAAAATTTCAGAAATATCGCGCATTAATTCTTTTCGTACTCGTTCATTTCTTAAACTCATTTTTCCGTCCTTTATTTAGCTAATCTTAAAATTAATCCTAACAAATATATAAAATAAAAACAATACTCTAAAAGATAATATTTACTATCCGATATTTTTTAAGTGTTCAATTTTAATCTCCGGTCTCAATGTTATTCCGATAGCATCAATCCTAAAATCTTTAACATTATTTTCTTGTAAATAACTAAAAACACCAACCTTAATATTAGACAATTTTTTGGGTGTAATTGCCTCAAACGGAGTTCCGAAATTGTTTGTTTTTCGGGTTTTAACTTCAACAAAAACAACGGTTTTCTTAAATTTCGCGATTATATCAATTTCACAAAGTTTTGAAAAATGTTTATTTCGTTCCAATATCTCATATCCGTTTTTTATCAGATATGAACAAGCAATATCTTCACCGTTATTTCCGAGACATCTATTATTCATAAAAATAAAATTAGCACAAAAAAAGCGGCGCGCAAACTGCGCGCCCCCTCTTATAAAACTCTTAGCCCGAAATTTCCTCATAAGCTTGAGGATTATTTAATAAATCGTAATTAATTTCGTTTTCATTATCTGCAATCGCAGCAACAACAACTGTATCCGATGCAACATTAACCAATGTTCTCATCATATCGGTAATTCTTTCAATTGTGAACAAGAATGCAAATCCTACAACCAATTGTTCCGGACTTAATCCCATACCATTGAGAATTAGGGCAATAGTAATTAATCCCGCCCCCGGTATGCCCGCACAAGTACTTGACGCAATCATTGCTAAAAGTGCAATTTGCACAATTAAGAACGGTGTAAGAGTGACATCATAAGCTTGCGCAAGGAAAATTACAGCAACCGTTTGTAAAAGTGCTGTTCCGTCCATGTTCAAAGTTGCTCCTAATGGCAAAACAAAACTTGAAATCTTGTGCGAAATCCCTCTTTTTTCACAACAAGCAATTGTTAATGGCAATGTTGCCGAAGAACTTGCAGTCCCAAATGCTACCATTAACGCTTCTGCTACTGCTGAATATAACATCCATATCGAAACTTTAGAAAAACATTTCAAGAATAATGGATAAACAATAAATAATTGAATTACAAATCCGAGAGCTAACACTCCAAGATATTTAGAAATACTCAAGAAAATATCAACACCAAAATTTGAAACGGCACTTGCGGTAAGCGCAAAAACACCCGGTGCAGCTAAAAACATAATCCAATCAGTTATTTTCATAGTTGCTGCAAACACCGATTCAAAAAATGATACTATCGGTCTGCTAACATCGCCAACTTTTGCCAATGCAACAGCAAAAATTACCACAAACACAATGATTGCAACCATATTACCACTAGCGAAAGCTTCAAGCGGATTGTTTGGAATAAAACCTAAGAACAAATCAAGAATATTTCCTTGTTGTTGAGCCATTGTTGCTGCAACGGTTTCTCTAACTGATGACGCCGCATTTTCGCTGATATAACTTGCCGCACCGATTCCCGGTTTCATTATCAACGCCAAAGCCGCACCGATTGTTACGGCTATTGAGGTTAGTATCCCATAATAAACAAGCATTTTGGTGCCAAATTTGCCTAATTGCTTGTTATCCCCAATGCTCGTTATTCCGATAATTATTGCAGACACAACCAACGGAATAACAACCATTTGAATTAATCTGATAAATACTTGTCCTATAAAAGTTAAAATCGCAGACATTAAAGGCAATTGGTGAGAATGCATAAAAATTCCCACAAAAATACCGGCAATTATACCGAAAAAGATATGCCAATTACGTTTTATACCTAGTCCAAGAGCGATTAGTATTTGCATGTGTAATTTCATACTTCTATCCTCATTTTAATATATATAACGAATTTATTATACACTTGTTTTTTATAAATTTCAAATTATTTCAAAAAAATCATACGAATGTAGAAGATAAGATATTCAAAATATACAAAAACACCCCCAACAAATGTCAGAGGTGTCCTTCGGAGTCGTTTATAACAAACTATTTTACAGAATCAAAAACTACTGAAAATGCTTCAGGGTCTTTTACTGCCATATCAGCCAACATTTTTCTGTTTACGATTACGTTAGCTTTTTTACAAGCGTTTACGAATTTAGAATAACTCATACCGCGTTCTCTAACAGCAGCATTAATTCTAACAATCCATAATCTACGCATATTACGTTTTGTAGTACGTCTGTCTCTGTAAGCATATTTTAATGCTTTCATAACAGCACAGTTAGCAACTTTAAAAATTCTGCTTCTTGCACCTACAAAACCTTTAGCAAGTTTTAATATTTTCTTATGTCTTTTACGACTAACATTACCACGTTTTACTCTCATTTTACACTTTCCTTTCTAATTCTTTGAGTATTAACACTGATTTTGAAAAAATACTAACGAGAGTATTTTTTGTAAGGTAACTCTTTTGATATCAATTTGAAATGTGATTTAGAAATTGATACCGTTTGGAAAATTCTACGTTTTCTTGACGCAGATTTGTGTTGGAGCAAGTGGCCAATACCTGCTTGTCTTCTTGTAATTTTACCTGTTGCAGTAACTTTGTAACGTTTTGCAGCAGATTTGTGAGTTTTCATTTTTGGCATTTTCTTCTCCTTTTATTAAGTTAAGTATAACAACGAATAGCTTTTGGCATACCAAAGCCATAAAACTTTCGGCTAAGAATTAGCATACTACAAAATAAAAGGTTTGCAAGTGTTTTTTAATATTTTTTAATATCAAAGGGAGAAATTCCAAAATTGGAATTTTGCCCCTTTTTGTTTTATTTAATTTTTTATTTAACTTCAGG